>JBDTTT010000101.1:0-20413 GCA_039930485.1 Chryseolinea sp. | reverse complement strand
ACGCAGAACTTTATCAGGCGAGTTTATCATCGCCAATAAATTCTTAATGCGTGATTTAATGGGTCTTGGATTATGGAGCGATGCCATGCGTCAAAAATTAATCCGTGCAAATGGATCAGTTCAAGATATTCCTGAGATTCCACAACATATCAAAGATCTTTACAAAACGGTTTGGGAAATTTCTCAAAAGGCGATCATTGATATGTCAGCGGATCGTGGTGCATTCATTTGCCAGTCGCAAAGTTTGAACATCCACATCACCAACCCGAATTTCGGTAAGCTTACTTCAATGCATTTCTACGCATGGAAGAAAGGCTTGAAGACAGGTATGTACTACTTGCGTTCTACTGCTGCTGCTGATGCGATTAAATTTACACTTGACAAAGAAGCGGTTAAAGAAGTTACCGCTGTTGCTGATGAGATAGCACTGGAGCCAGCAATACTTGCTGAAGCAGCCATGGCCCAAACTGTAGTTGCGGAAAATCAACAAAGCATTCAATACCTGCCGGATTACGATCAGAATCGTGCGGATATGATGTGCTCACTTGATAATCCGGATGCGTGTGAAGCTTGCGGTAGCTAATATTTAGATTAAAATATAAAAGAAGAGCCCGGTCAAATTGATCGGGCTCTTTTCGTTTTATCCTTAGTACCTTGATAGAACAATATGCTCACTATGAAAATTGCTTTCTTCAGTGCTCAGCTTTACGATAAGAAGTTCTTCGATGAACACAATACGACATTCGGGTACATACTTGATTATTATGAAACATCGCTGAATGAAAAGACCATCAACCTGCTGCAGGATGTAAATGCAGTTTGTGTATTTGTTAACGATCAGGTGAACCGATTGGTGATTGAACAATTGGCAAAGCGCGGAATAAAAATCGTTGCCCTCCGCTGTGCCGGTTTCAACAATGTAGATATTCAGGCTGCTGTGGATAATAACATTCGTGTTGTGCGAGTGCCTACCTACTCACCACATGCCGTGGCCGAGCATGCTATCGCCATGATCATGACGTTGAATCGAAAAACACATAAAGCCTACAATCGTGTTCGCGAACAAAACTTTTCACTCAATGGTCTTCTTGGTTTTGATCTCTTTGGTAAAACGGTTGGTGTGATTGGAACAGGAAACATCGGGCAAGTCTTTTGTACTATTATGCTCGGCTTTGGAACGAAGGTTCTTGCCTATGATGTTCGTCCGAATGATCCTTTGATTAAAGTAGGTGTGCAGTATGTTAGTCTCAAAGAAATATTCGAACAGTCTGACATCATTTCGCTTCACTGTCCACTAAATGAACAGACGCGCTACTTAATCAACGATCAATCCATTCAAAGTATGAAGAAAGGTGTCATGCTTATCAACACCAGTCGCGGGGCACTCATTGATACCAAAACCGTAATCAAAGGACTTAAATCCGGCATTATTGGTTCACTGGGTATTGATGTGTATGAACAGGAAGAGAAATTATTTTTCCGTGATCTCTCAGAAAATATAATTGAAGACGATGTTATCTCAAGACTGGGAAGTTTCCCGAATGTACTGATTACTGCGCATCAAGGTTTCTTTACCTACGAGGCACTCACTCAAATTGCAAAGACTACCTTATCTAATCTGAACGCTTTCGAAAAAGGTGAAGCCTTGGTGAATGAAATAAAATTATAATCAGAATAGTGGTGCCACCGCTTTGAGCAGTGGCACCACTTCATTCAATACCTACATCTCTTTCTTCGCTACCGGAGGCACAATACCCATATTATACCAGGCGAAAGAATATTGATCCGCTACTTGTTCAATCGTCTTTGAAATCGGAGTGCCCGCACCATGACCTGCATCCGTCTCAATGCGAATGAGTACAGGATTAGTACCAGAATGATTCGCCTGTAGTGTAGCAGCAAACTTAAAGGAGTGAGCTGGAACAACGCGGTCATCGTGATCACCGGTTGTTATCATTGTTGCCGGATATTTTGTTCCAGGTTTTAAAGCATGCACTGGTGAATATGCTTTCAAGTATTCAAACATTTCCTTCGAATCTTCTGCTGTACCATAATCATAAGACCATCCGGCACCCGCTGTAAATTTGTTATAACGAAGCATGTCCATTACACCAACAGCAGGGAAGGCTACCTTCGCCAGCTCAGGGCGCTGTGTCATTGTAGCACCAACTAATAATCCACCGTTGGAACCACCCGACAAGGCAAGGTAATCACTTGATGTATATTTCTCTGCTATCAAATATTCCGCAGCAGCGATAAAGTCATCAAATACATTTTGCTTCTTTAACTTCGTTCCGGCTACATGCCATTTCTCACCATACTCACCTCCACCGCGCAAGTTAGGCTGAGCAAATACGCCACCATTTTCTAACCACACAATGCGTGAGGTACTAAACGCTGGTGTAAGACTGATGTTGAAGCCACCATACCCATAAAGAATTGTTGGATTCTTTCCGTTCAACTCCAGTCCTTTTTTGTGCACGATAAACATCGGCACCTTCGTTCCATCTTTGCTGGTGTAGAAAACTTGTTTGGTTTCATAATCTTCCGGATTGAAATCTACTTTCGGTTTTTCGTAGAGAACTGATTTGCCCGAAGCAATATCAAATTTGAAAATGGTGGAAGGATAGGTGAAAGAGGTGAATGTATAGTACGTTTCCTTATCATCAATCCATCCGTTAAAACCACCTGCTGTCCCGATGCCCGGAAGCTCAACCTCACGCTCTAACTTACCTTTCGTATCGAATTGTTTTATTACAGTCTTCACGTCCACTAAATAGTTAGCAAATATTTTTCCACCCACCATTGAGGTGTTCAATACATTTTCTGTTTCCGGAATCACATCTTTCCAATTCTCCGGTGTTGGTTTAGAAAAATCCACTTCAACAACGCGCGTGTTAGGAGCATCTAAATCCGTGCTAATTAAAAGACGAGTCCCTTCGTTGGCCATCACAAAGTGATTGTTATCAAAGTTGTTCACCACGTTAACCAGCTTTCCTTTCGGATCTTTTAAATCCTGAATATATAATTCGTTACCATTGGTGCTCGTTGCTGCAGTAACTACAAGGAATCGCTCGTCCTCGGTTAAGTAAGAACCAATATATCTGCGTGGTGTTTTCTCTCCACCAAACAGCAATACATCATTTTTCTGTGGTGTGCCTAGCACGTGGAAATAAAGTTTGTGATATTGAGTCTTCTCAGAAAGTTGGCTGCCTTTTGGTTTATCGTAGGTGCTGTAATAGAAACCTTCATTAGCTCTCCACGACATGCCGCTGAACTTAATGTTGCGCATGGTGTCTTCCACAATTGTTTTATCGGAAGTACGAAGAACGATTGCTTCTGTCCAGTCAGCTCCACCTTTTGAAATTTGATAAGCGGCCAGCGAGCCATCTTTGCTAAAGGAAATTCCAGCTAAAGAAATGGTACCATCCTTTTTGAACTTGTTCGGATCAAGAAATTCTTCTACTGTTCCGTTCTCCCCTCTCTTGCGGTAGAGCACGCTTTGATTTTGTAAACCGTTGTTCTTATAGAAATAGAAATATTCGCCTTGTCTAAAGGGCGCACTCAGACGCTCATAATTAAAAATTTGCTCGAGACGTTTCTTAACGGTTTCGCGATACGGTATTTTACTAAGGAAGCCGAACGTCACTTCGTTTTGTGCCTTTACCCAATCCTCTGTGTCTTTTGCTGTATCATTTTCAAGCCAACGATAGGGATCAGATACTTGGGTACCAAAGTAGGTATCCACGGTGTCTACTTTCTTTGTTTCGGGATAATTCATGTTTGCGATTTCTGTTTTCTTTTCTGAACAAGCTATGGTTAGTGCGATCATGCTTGCAGCAATTACTATTTTATTCTGCTTCATTCGGGTTGATGTTTAAAGCTTTAAAGTAGATGGCTTGTGACAATGGAGCAAGACTAAAGTGATGAGTGGTGAGTAATTCTATTCTCACATCTATCCAAAATAATTCCTTAAACAAATAACGAATCCGATAAACATTAGCATTCAAAACTCAATTCGATAACTTACAATGGGCAAGATACCAACTTGGCGCTTTTTCATCTGAGGTGGTCACAGAAGCTCCTTTGAATCAAAGAAAGGAAAAAGGTTAGTAAACAACAATTCGCAATTCAATGTGTAAATGAGTCGATGCGCTCATTTGCAAATGAATTGATTCGGTGATTTGACGATGGTATACTTAAAAAAATCGCTCCCTAAAATTTTCAAATCTGCACATCGACTCATTTACACATTAGCTCTCCTCCTTAAAATAAATTTTGTAAAAATGCTCTCCCCTCATTTCATCATACCCTTTCTCAATCAATTCTCTGTTTCCATGAATATAGATATGAAAGTTTTTGTCAAGCTTCAGTACACTTTTAAAAATTCGAGCCTGGCGTTTTACTGCGTGCACTGAAATCTCAAAAGAGTCAACGATTTCTTCACCAAAATTCTTTTCAAACTTTCGAAACGATTGAATCACATCGGCATCGGCTAATACCTCTACTTCAAACTCACGTTGATCAAATTGCTCGCGCGATTTAAAAAAATTCATCGAACGATTTAGTAAATCAATCTGATCGGCTTTTGATACGCTGAACTCTTCATCGAGCTGATCCACTACATATTGCTTCGTCAGATTCATGAAGTTGTGTGTGTGATGAAACGCATCTGACCAAGGCTTCACATTCAGAAAGCTTTGTCTCCAAAATTGTGCATCGGCTTGGTTGGCATTGTCGACTAACAAGATTTTAAATCCGGCTTCACTTTCTAAATTCAATATCAAGCAGCCTTTATCAAGCTTCTTGATGTTCGTGCCTTCATCGGCATTCAATTTAAAATTGCCTTTCGATGCTTTGAGTTTAAGGTAGGTATCTTTATTCTCCGATTTAAAAATTCCAATCGCATCGACTATTGTGTTCTCAATATTCACACCTTCAATATGTGCTACATAAAAATCGCCTGCTTTGATGTTGGGATGTTGTGACGCTTCAAACAAATGCTTCGCCATGTTAATCGAGTGCACGTGTAGCGTTTCATTGTCCGAAAAAATCTCAGAAGCAAACTGGTAAATTGGGTTGAGCGCAAAGTCCTCATTCGAAAATGTGAAACTATGAAACTCAGGTGCCTTAAAATTGGATAGAAAATACGTAAGCAAAAGTTCATTTACTTTTTCATCATCCAAAGCCAATGGCTGTTCCGAAAGTTCTAATGCTTCTTCCTTACTCTTATTGCCTACGATGTGAACGGAGACTTGATTAATCCTACTCTGCGATGCGTTGATCACGAGATAATATTGAAACCAGTGTAAGGCACCAATACCTTCGGAATATGAATGCCTTCTTTCGTCTGATTGTTTTCCAGAATCGCAGCAACAATACGAGGTAATGCAAGGGCACTTCCATTTAACGTATGGAGTAATTGCATTTTACCTTCCTTGGTTTTGTAACGCAGCTTCAGGCGATTGGCCTGGAACGTTTCGAAGTTACTGACAGAGCTTACTTCTAACCAACGTTGTTGTGCCGCAGAAAAAACTTCAAGATCGTATGTCATTGCAGAGTTGAAACCCATGTCACCACCACAAAGCAAAAGTTTTCGGTAGGGCAATTCTAATTTCTCTAACAGGCTCTGAACATGAGATGTCATTTCCTCCAACACATCGTATGATTCTTCCGGTTTTCTGATCTGAACAATTTCAACTTTATCAAATTGATGAAGACGATTTAATCCACGAACGTGCGCACCCCAGCTTCCGGCTTCGCGTCTGAAACAAGGGGTATATCCTGCATTCTTAATCGGAAGATCTTGTTCGTTTACAATCACATCTCTATACAAATTCGTGATGGGTACTTCGGCCGTAGGAATTAGATAAAGTTTATCTTCTCCAATAAAATACATCTGACCTTCCTTATCCGGAAGCTGACCCGTTCCATATCCGGAAGCCTCATTCACTACAATGGGTGGCTGAATTTCTTTGTAGCCCTTCGCTGTTGCTTCATCTAAGAAGAAATTGATCAACGCACGTTGAAGTCTTGCTCCCTTACCTTTATAAACTGGGAATCCTGCACCTGCAATTTTATTTCCGAGATCAAAATCGATGATATCATACTTCTTGATCAGCTCCCAATGCGGCAAAGCATCGGCATCTAAAGTAGGTATCGTGCCATGCTCATAAACATTGATATTGTCATCTGCACCCACACCCGCTGGAACTTTCTCATGCGGAACGTTCGGAATTTTATACAGTAGTTCGATTTGTTTTTTATCGTACACTTCAAAATCGACCTCGAGCGTTTTTACCTTGTCTTTATCGGCAGCAACTTGGGCACGAAGAGCTGTAGCTTCATCAGCTTTACCGCTTTTCATCAGATCTCCAATAGCTTTGGCATCGGTATTCGACTTGGCTTTGATTTCGTCCAGCGTTTTTTGGGTATCGCGCCTCAATTGATCATTATCGATGATCTGGCGGATCAAGGATTCACCATCTTTAAAGTTCCGCTTGCGTAAACCTTCCAGTATTTTCTCTTGTTGTTCGCGGATGACGGCCAGTTGTAGCATGTTTGGTTTTTGTTAAAGGGTTAAAAATTAATTTTTTTGAATCTCCAACCATGAAGAAGCAGCCAATAAAATATTTTCCACAATTGGATACTATTTAAAATTCGGCTATAATTGCAGGGTCATACGGCTTTATCAACTGGCCCTCTGCAAATAAATCCGGATTTTTTTACTTGTCGAATCTCAACAATTACAATTCAATTTGTTCTGTTAACAAAAAATCAGCGTTGTCCTGATTGATCTAGTATTCAAACCAAATCATTTTAAAACACAATTCATCTTCTAACACATCATGTACACTATTGACGATCTGAATGTCAGACTTCTTTCTGAATTGAAAGAAATTGCGGAAGGAATGGGCGTGAAAAACGCCAAGAAGCTTGCCAAGCAAGACCTCATCTACAAAATCCTTGATCAACAAGCGCTATCGCCCGAAGCTGCTGCTGTTGAAGTTAAACCAGCCAAAGTTGCCACTCCACCATCTGCTGCCGAACCAAAAGAAGGCGAAGAGCGCAAACTCCGTCCTCGTAGACGTGAGAATGTAGCGCCCGCACCAGTAGAAAAAATTGATAATGAATTACCTCCTGATGACGAGTTGGATTCCATAAACCTTGAATTCGATCGTTCATTGGTCAACTTCGATCAACAACCTTCAGCATCACCACAACAATCCTCTTCTCTTGGCCTTCCCGTAGAAGAGCGTCCCATTCCGGAGCGCAGACCAGATAATCGCCAGGCTCAACAGCAAATTCGTGCTGCTATCCGTGAGTTTGATGGCGCAATCACCAACGAAGGTGTGTTGGAAATTATGCAAGATGGATACGGTTTCCTCCGTTCATCTGATTACAACTATTTAGCGAGCCCTGATGATATTTATGTTTCACCATCTCAAATCAAATTGTTTGGTTTGAAGACAGGTGATACTGTGAAGGGATTAATTCGCCCACCAAAAGAAGGCGAAAAATATTTTGCTCTGCTTAAGGTAGAGACTGTTAGTGGAAAAACAACAGAGGAGATCCGCGACCGCGTTTCATTTGAATACCTCACTCCTCTTTTCCCGAACGAAAAATTAAGGTTAAGTACAAGTCCAACTAATCTTTCAACTCGTATCCTTGATTTGTTTTCACCAATCGGTAAAGGACAACGCGGTATGATTGTGGCGCAGCCTAAAACAGGTAAGACTGTTTTACTAAAAGACATTGCTAACGCGATTGCCGAAAACCATCCAGAAGTTTATTTGATCGTATTGTTGATTGATGAACGTCCTGAAGAAGTTACGGATATGGCCCGCAGTGTAAAAGCTGAAGTGGTTGCTTCTACTTTTGATGAACAAGCAGAACGCCACGTTAAGGTGGCCAGCATTGTTCTTGAAAAAGCTAAGCGCATGGTAGAATGCGGACACGATGTAGTTATCCTCTTGGATTCACTTACTCGTTTGGCAAGAGCTTATAACACCGTTGTTCCATCTTCCGGAAAAATTCTTTCGGGTGGTGTGGATGCTAATGCATTACATAAGCCAAAGCGGTTCTTTGGTGCTGCGCGTAAAATTGAAAATGGCGGCTCGTTAACCATCATTGCAACAGCGTTGATTGATACCGGTTCTAAAATGGACGAAGTAATCTTCGAAGAATTTAAAGGAACAGGTAATATGGAATTGCAACTTGACCGTAAACTTTCGAATAGAAGAATGTATCCTTCAATGGATGTTCCGGCATCGGGCACAAGACGTGAAGATTTGTTATTGCGTGAAGATGAGCTTCAACGCGTTTGGATCTTGCGCAAGTATATGGCTGATATGAATTCGGTTGAAGCCATGGAATTCCTGCAAAGCAAAATGAAAGGAACCCGTAACAACGATGAGTTCTTGAGCTCAATGAACGGCTAGTTCCATAAATTTATAAACGAAAGCTGCTGGATTACTTCCAGCGGCTTTTTTGATTCTCTATTGTCTTGAAATTTATGCAGGAGCGTTTTGCGAATATAATTCCCTGGCCTGCCGTATGACTCTGCTATTGTACTTGCGCTCAGGTCCTTTCATGGCCTCAAATTCTTCCATCAACGTTTTTAATTTATCGTAAAACGCCTCGTGTTTGTTCACGGCAAGTAGAAACTTACAGTATTCTAATCTATGAACGTAGTTGGAAAACGATTTATCCATATCCATAAATATTTCCTCTGCCTTCTCCATGTTGCCCTTGTAGTAGTGAGCCCACGCGTAAGTTATTCTCTCTTCTGCCTTTTTAAATAATTTGTCCGATTGGAGTTTCATTCCACAGTCTATGGCCGCATCATAATCTTGCTTCAGAAAGTAAGTATGGAGCAATTTCATAAGTAGCGCAGGATCATCCGCCATAAATCCAGTAAGGCAATTCTTATATAGATTAATGGCATCATCATACCGGCCGTACGTAACGTAGGCATCCGCTAAATTTGTTTTGGTCGTAGTGTTATCACTTAATCTATGAGCCTTTTCCAGTTGTTCTAATCTATAATTGCTATTCACAACATTCTTTACGCCATCTGTCAGGGTTTCAATGTTACTTCGATTGTAGAAATTATGATACAAATAAAGAGCACTGCCAATACCCGGTAAAAATATGATCAGCCAATACCAATGTTGTACAGAATTATACTTGTAGGCGTGATATAGGCAGAAGGCTTGCAAAATTAGAACGGGCGTATAGAGTCCAACCATAATCAAAAATAAACATGTTTTTAATAGAGAGCAGTATCTGACTCAGAGATTTTGAGATGGTTAAAAATACACTTATTGCTTTCATTTCATGATCACTCTAATGATCAACCGCACATCACATGAAATCGATCATGAATAAAAGTAGTGGACTTGGCTCTCTCTGTTTTTTATTTTGCCCTAATTCTTACATCCTATCGCAGTTCTGAAACAATTCACTTAATTTAGTCCGTTGCCTGATCTTAAAACCTAAATGAGAAGAAAAACGACAAAGTTCTCTTTTCTTATAATGCTATTGGTTGCCCCTTTTATTCGAGGCAACAGTCAATCAATCGATAGCCTTGAGCGCGCACTTCAAACCAAGCTTTCTGTTTCCGATCGGATTAGCATTCTAAATGAAGTCGCCTTCTATTACCTCGATGTTGATCTGGATCGTTCAGAAAAATTTTCGATGGACGCCATTAACCTCGTTGGAGAAATTACGGATAAAAACATTATCGCCAGAACGTATTCGGTTGAGGGTTCTGTGCTAGAAGCCCAGGGAAAATACATTGCTTCGCTAGACTATCATTTTGAATCGCTTGCGCTTGCGGAAGAGATGAAAAACCTTACGGTGATCTCAGCATGCGACAATAATATTGGTATTGTCTATAACCAGCTGGGAGAATTTGCGCTTGCAGCTGAATTTTTACTAAAAGCAGTTGCCATTGATGAGGGACTGAACGATATATCCGGTTTGGGTTCCGACTTTATCAACCTGGCAGCGGCCTACATGGGGGCCAAGAATTATAATATGGCACTGCTGTATTCTCATCGATCCTGGAAAAATTTTATCACAACAAAAGATGAGGCCTTACAAGCTTACTCAACCGAAAGCCTCGCCTCTATATTTACAAAGCAAGGGAGTATCGATTCGGCATACTACTATGTTAAAAAATCGATCGCCATGGCGCAGAAGGCAAAAATTACCTATATAGAAGATTTGGATTTGATGCACTTGGGTGAAATTTATGTGATGCAGAAAAAATATGACAGCGCTCGATATTGTTTTAATAAATGCATCGAACGAAATTCAAAAAACCCACACTCTGAGGTGATGCTCAATGCCACAACGCATTTGGCACACTGTCTGTATAACGAAAAAAAATATGAAGCTTCATTAGCGGTATGCGAAAGAGCCTATCAACTGTGTAAAGCGATAAATAATAAACCGCTCACGCTCAAAAATTGTGAGTTGATGGCCAACATCTACCAAGACCAAAATCAAACATCAAAGGCATTTACCTATTTGCGATTGGCCTCTTTGTATAAAGACAGCATCATGGATCAAACAATTTCCGGTAGTATTGATGCCAAAGCCTTTAATGCAAGACTCGAGCGTGAACGATTGGAAAAACAATCCATTCAGAAAGACAAAGAATCCATTGCTTTTAACCTTTTGGAAAGCAATCGTCAACTCAGTGGACAACGATTGATCAATGTTCTGGTAACGATAGCAGCACTGAGTTTGCTAGCCATGATGCTGCTTGTGCGCAGGGCCAGTTTGTCACGCAGAAAAGCAAATGAAGAGCTTCAACAAAAAAACAAAGAACTACAAGAACTCAACACTGAGATTAACGGATTGGTACATACCATCATTCACGATTTAAAATCTCCCTTCAATTCCATACAAGGTATCTTTACACTCTTGGAATTAGAACCAAATAAGGATGATTCAACTTCTCAGTTAATCATGCACGGTAGAAAAGCACTGGGCATTGGTAATGATATCATCCACCAACTTTTAGAAGTGCGTGAATTGGAAGAGCGCTCCGATCAACATACTTATGAATCTATTGATCTCTCCAAATTGCTTTCGGAATTAAAAGAGGAATTTGATTTACTGGCGAAGAGCAAAGAAATTAATCTGATTATCTCAGCAGAAGAAGGAAATGTATTTACTGATAAAATTCTGGTGAAGCGCATTCTTCAAAATTTAACTTCAAATGCATTGAAGTTTTCGCCAACACAAAAAGCCGTTACCTTAAAAGCACGACTGGACGAAACACACGCAACGTTTGTAGTGACGGACGAAGGGCCAGGCTTTACTGAAACAGATCGCGAAAAAATATACGGCAAGTTTCAAAAACTAAGTGCACGACCAACCGGAGGAGAAAGCTCAAATGGATTAGGACTTGCTACTGTAAACATGTTGGTAAAGAAACTTCAGGGTTCTATTCAATTGCATTCATCGCCAGGAAAGGGTGCTGCATTTACGGTTAACATTCCGTTGCAGGCAGAGTAGTTTAATTGTTTGCTTCAACTCATATTTGGAAGTGGTCTCATCTAGGCTGTTGGTTCTATTGAGCAATTTTCACCAAACAGTCTAAGGTATGACCCGCTGTTTAAATACTCTCCAAACTACATTCTTTGGTGAAATGCTGTTTTGCAGAACAGCATTCGGTTTTGCCTAAACCTATTGTAGAATCACTAATTTTGATCACTAACTTTTGATTTATGTACTACCATCGCCTTGGAAACATTCCTCCTAAACGACACACACAGTTTCGTCAGCCGGATGGAAGTTTATACAAAGAAGAACTCGTAAGCTCGGAAGGATTCTCGGGGATTTATTCTACGCTCTATCACATCCATCCTCCTACGCGAATCAAAGCAGTGAAGGAAGCGGTGAAGTATGGACCAAAGATTTGTCCGGAATATGATCTCAAACAAACGCATCTCAACACATCAAAAGTTACAAGCACGGGCAACGATTACTTAAGTGCGCGCAAAGTATTGATGAAGAACAACGATTGCTCCATTTCCATTTGCTCACCCACGCAACGCAAGATGGATTACTTCTATAAAAATGCTGAAGGTGATGAAGTATTGTATGTGCACGATGGCAAAGGTGTGTTGATGTCACCTTATGGAAAATTGGAAATCAAACAAGGCGATTACATTGTTATTCCCCGTACTGTCATTTATAAATTAGAATTTGAAGATGGTCCGCTGCGTTTACTCATCATTGAATCCGCATCACCTGTTGAAACCGTAAAGCGCTATCGAAATCAACTCGGTCAGTTGGAAGAACATTCACCGTATTGCGAGCGTGATATTCATCCGCCACATCAATTAATAACTGATTCATCGAAAGGTGAATTTTTAGTACAGATCAAAAAGCAAGGTTATCTCCATCAATACATTTATGACTACAGTCCGTTGGATTTAATTGGATGGGATGGTTTCTTATGGCCATATACTTTTTCCATTCACGACTTTGAACCTGTAACTGGAAGAATACATTTACCTCCACCGGTGCATCAAACTTTTCAGGCGCACAATTTTGTGATCTGTTCGTTTGTGCCTCGCTTGTTTGATTATCATCCGCTAGCTATTCCTGCTCCATACAATCACAGTAACATCGATAGTGATGAAGTCTTGTATTATGCTGAAGGTAATTTCATGAGTCGCAGAGGTATTGAGCGTGGATCATTTACATTACACCCAGGAGGATTGCCTCACGGGCCGCATCCGGGAACCGTTGAGAAAAGTATTGGTGCAAAAGAAACACACGAACTTGCCGTGATGATTGATACCTTCAAACCGCTTTACCTCACCACAGACGCGCTTGAATTCCTGGATAAGAATTATCCGATGAGTTGGACCGATAATAACACGGAAGGTTTTCATGAAGTGAATACTCCTTAGTGTATTTTTACTTACAAAAAAAGATATGGCCACATTCTCTCTCCCCATTCAACTACGCTGGTCCGACTTTGATGCCAATCGTCATTTACGGCATTCAACGTACTATGATTATGGAGCATGGGCCAGGATGGTACTTCTGCGTCAAGCTGGGCTTTCTACCAAAGAATTAGAACAGCTACAACTGGGTCCAATTCTTTTTCGGGAAGAAGCTGTTTTTAAAAAAGAAATTGTGTTGGAAGATTCCATCACCATCGATGTTGAATTAATAAAAGCTACACGCGATTTTGGAAGATGGAGTATGCGACATCATTTGTATAAAAATGAAATAACAGTTGCTTCCATCATTACGGTTGATGGCGCGTGGATTGATCTAAGCGCGCGCAAACTCGCCAAACCAAACGAAATCATTCAGGAAATTTATAAAAACATTCCTACCTCTTCTGACTTTACCTGGATTGAATCCACACCTAAATAATCTTTTGATCTCTTCACACTTCATTCATTTATGAAAACTAAAATCATCCTCTTAACATTCATCAGTTTTTTATCTTCCTTCTCTATTCTTAATGCTCAGGATTTCTTGCGTCTATTCCAGACAGAAGATTTTACACAAGAAAATCTGTTCACAAGTAACATTGAAGGACCATGCTTTGACTCAGCCGGAAATTTATATGTGGTGAATTTTCAGAAAGACGGGACAATCGGTTTCGTTAAACCCGATGGAGCAGTGTCACTTTTTTTAACACTGCCAGAAGGCAGCATTGCCAATAGCATTGTCTTCGACAGTAAGGGCACCATGTATCTTGCGGATTTTGCCAAGCATAATGTGCTGAAGGTAAACATGAAAGATAAAAAGGTAAGGGTGTACGTTCACAAAAAAGAATTTAATCAGCCAAACGATTTTTGTATTAATAAAAATGATCAACTCTTTGTCTCCGACCCGAACTGGAAAGAAAGCACTGGAAAATTGTGGCGCATTGATAAGGGAGGTAAAGCCGTATTGCTCACTGAAAAAATGGGAACTACAAATGGCATTACATTAAGTCCGGATGAAAAGACACTGTACGTAAATGAAAGTGTGCAACGTAAAATCTGGAAGTTTACAGTCGATGAAAAAGGAAATATCTCTGACAAAACACTTTTTGCCGAATTTCCTGATTTTGGTTTTGATGGAATGAAATGCGATCGTGAAGGAAATCTTTATGCTGCACGTTATGGCAAGGGTGTTATTGTTATTCTGGATCCATCAGGCAAAATCATTCGCGAAGTACAGTTAAAAGGAAAGAGCTGCAGCAACCTTGTTTTCGGAGGGTTGAATGGCAAACTTGTTTTTGTTACTCTTCAAGATAGAAAGGGCATGGAGAAGTTTAGAAATGATATTCCCGGGAAAGGTTTCTGATTCATAACCGAAGGAATTCAGTTCGTGCTTCTGCGCGGAAAATAAAGTCTGCTCAACATCCTTGCGCAGTCCGCGCTAAGAAAAACTGATTAGCTCAATCCTGCCTTGGGCAGGATTGAGCTAATCAGTTAAGTAAACCACAAAAGGCTAACTCGCCAAAAGCGAGTTAGCCTTTTGTGGTTTTAAATGCACGCCTGCCTTTAGCCATGAAATGCAATCGTCTTTTCGTGCATCTGCGATGAACCCAAATCCAAGCGGATGCATTTTACGCTCTACGCTGTTCTTTGAGTGATAATCACTTACCTTTTGATCATCTAAAAATATTTTTATAAACAATATAACAAACTAGAACATTAACATTGTTCAATAAGCTCCAATCTTTTCACAATCGATTTTGACAACAATATTGTTCCGGGAGAAAGAACAGCATTCGCTCCTATTCGAGTATAATCACCTACAACCGCTCCAAATTTTTTTACATCAATAGCAGAACGTTTTCCATCGATTTTCACAAAAATAGTTTTGTCGTCACGCTCATTAAAATGGTTAGCGATGACACTTCCTGCTTCCATATTTACATGTGAGCCTAGCAACGAATCTCCAACGAAATTAAAATGAGCCAGTGCCGTATGTGACATCATAAAACTTGATTTCACTTCACAACCTGGACCAATTGAAACATGATCAGCAAAATAAACTCCACCGCGCAAATACGCGTGAGCGCCTACAAAACAATTAGCAGAAATAATAATTGGTCCTTTGGTGATAACATGCTCTTCAACAACTGCGGTTTTATGAATGGCTACATTATTCACAATTGCATAGTCACTTCCTAACGTCTTTATTTTTTGAAGAATAATTTCCTGAGCCTTTGTGGTGATCGACCATGGTGACGCCTGATTCAATTCAGGGAATAACAAATTGAATTGTGAAAGATAGAGGCCGAGATTCATCTGATAATTCGTTTATCAAATATATCAAGGTGATCTCTCTCTTCCATAACAAAATAAGCCGTTGATAAAGTTTTTATCAACGGCTTATTACAAATGATGAATTGTTACTCCGTCACCTCACCTTTAATGGTAAGCTGAACTACAGCATCATCTGTATTCGCGTTAACCGTTACGGTTTTAGTGAATTGTCCAACCTTGGCAGCATTGTACGTTGCCTTTACAAAACCTTTTGCGCCTGGTGCAATTGGATCTTTTGAATACTGAGTTACCGTACAGCCGCAAGAAGCCTGAACCGAAGAAATAACTAATGGATCTGTTCCGGTGTTGACAAACGTGAAGGTATTTGTAACCGGTTCATTGTGTTTGATCTTTCCAAAATCGAAAGTGGTTTGAGTCCAGGCAAAAGAAGCTCCGTTGAGCGTGGTTGCGATTGTGTAGTTTGATACAATTTGTTGAGCCCATACCGTTGCAACACAGGCAATGAGAAGAAATGAAAGCGTGATTTTTTTCATGTTATTAAGGTTTAAAATTGTTTAGTGTGTTTAAGTCGTTCGAACCATACAAAGCTGCAAAGCTTAATCCACGCATGTTGTTAACGATTTTCTAAAACTTGTTAACGACTTGTTAATGTTTCGGACATCCATCCTGATTATTGTAACTTTGGTTTGTGAAAAACTCCACAATTCGCCTTGTCGTTATTCTGGCTGCTATTAGCATCATAGGCATTACCATTACCCAGATTTATTGGGTGAGACGTGCTTTTGATTTGAAGGAAGATGAGTTTGAGCGAAGTGTGAACACAGCTTTATATAATGTAGCACAGCAGATATATGAAATCAATAAAACTCCATCACCTGCTGTTAATCCTGTAAAGCAAGTGTCCACAAATTATTTTGTGGTATTGGTGAACAATGAAGTGAATGCTAACACGCTCAAATTTTTATTGCAGACTGAATTTAAGAGAAGAAATATCATCACTGATTTTGAATATGGTGTGTTTGATTGCACTTTAGAAAAAATGGTGTACGGAGATTATGTTCCGTTGCAAACATCAAAAGAAAAAATTACCAATAAAAAATTACCAGCCTGGATAGATCATGGGTATCACTTTGGTGTTCAGTTTCCCAATCGCGAGGCGCATCTTCTTAATCAAATGGGCATTTGGTCATTTTCTTCTGTGGTGTTGCTGGTTGTGATTTTCTTCTTCGCCTACACCTTATTTGTAATTCTAAAACAAAAACGACTATCTGAAATCCAAAAAGACTTCATCAACAACATGACGCATGAGTTTAAAACTCCCATCTCCACCATTGCCGTCTCTACTGAAGTGTTGAAGGATCCAAACATTATCAATCAACCGGAAAGGTTGTTGAATTATGCCGGCATTATCGAAAAAGAAAATAGCCGGTTAAAGCAACATGTAGAACGCGTATTACAAATTGCCCGACTTGATAAAGAAGACATTGAACTGAAGAAAGAAGTGGTTGACCTTCATCAACTCATTCATGATGCCATTGGAAATGTGTCGCTATTGTTGCAGGAAAAGAAAGGTAATATTACAGTAAATCTTCAGGCATCATCACATGAAATAAAAGCGGACAAACTTCATTTTACGAATGTGCTGAATAACCTGCTTGACAATGCCATTAAATATTGCAACACTTCTCCTGAAATTATGATCCGATCGTTTAATCAGGAAAATAAAATTGGGATTGAAATTAAAGACAATGGATTGGGTATTCTTCCAGAAAACCAGAAACGGGTCTTTCAAAAATTCTATCGTGTATCGACAGGCAACGTGCACGATGTAAAAGGCTTTGGATTAGGATTGAGTTATGTAAAGACTATTGTAGGGGAGCATCGTGGAGAAATGAAATTATCCAGTGAAATTGGAAAAGGAAGCATCTTCACACTTTTTATTCCGTTAACAAAAATATGAGCAAACGTATTTTATTGGTCGAAGATGATCCAAGTCTTGGCTTTGTTATTCAGGATAACATCAGTCAGAAGGGATATGATGTTACGTTATGTAAAGATGGTGTTGCCGGTGAAGATGCTTTTCGTTCTTCCCCTTTTCATCTTTGCATCTTTGATGTGATGCTCCCAAAAATGGATGGAATTTCATTAGCCAGGCGCGTGCGGCAACATGACAAAAACATTCCGATTCTATTTCTTACCGCAAAGTCAATGGTAGAAGATAAGCTCGATGGATTTTCTGTCGGAGCTGATGATTACATTACTAAACCATTTAGTATGGAAGAACTCCTTTGTCGTATTGAAGTTTTTCTAAGAAGAAGCAATGATTCAATTGTTTTACCGAATGATGTCTTTCAATTGGGTAAGTATCATTTCGATTGTACCAATCTTGTGATCAAGATTGATAGCGATGAAAAAACACTTACACAAAAGGAAGCTGATATTTTGAAAATGCTTTACCTTAATCGTGATCGTGTATTGAAGCGTGAGGAGATGTTAGGACAGGTTTGGGGTGATGATGATTATTTTATGGGCCGCAGTATGGATGTATTTATTTCACGCTTGCGGAAATATCTAAAAGAAGATCCTGCAGTGCAGATTGTAAATTATCACGGAGTTGGGTTTCGGTTGGAAATCCGGTGAAGCAAGGTTCAAGGTTCGAGTGATAATGTACGAAGTAGTTCCCTCAAACAATAAAAAATTGATGCAGGGATTTATTTCAACTCCTGCATCAATTCAATATATCAAAGCGCTCCCGCTTTAATCTCATCAACAATAGTCGGATCCAATAATGTAGTAGTGTCCCCCAGATTGGAAACATCACCTTCTGCTACTTTGCGCAAAATTCTTCGCATGATTTTCCCCGAACGCGTTTTTGGCAATCCACTTACAAATTGAATTTTATCGGGCTTGGCAATTGGTCCGATAATTTTAGAAACCGTTTCACGAATCTCTGCGCGAAGTTTTTCTTCTTCTGCCGGTTTGTTATAGCAAATAACGAACGCATAAATACCTTGTCCTTTAATATCGTGTGGATAACCGACAACCGCTGTTTCACAAACTGCAGAATGTTCATCAATCGCGCTTTCAACTTCTGCCGTACCCATGTTGTGTCCTGATACAATGATGATATCGTCTACACGACCTGTAATTCTGAAGTAGCCATCATCATCGCGTTTGCAGCCATCGCCCGTAAAATATTTCCCAGAGAAAGTTGAGAAGTAGGTTTCTTTAAATCGTTGATGGTCGCCATAAATTGTGCGCGCCATTGAAGGCCACGGAAATTTAATGGTGAGCCTTCCTTCACCTGTACCTTTCATTTCTTTTCCAGTTTCATCCATCATAGCAAGTTGAACACCCGGCAATGGCAATGTAGCATGTGCTGGTTTCAAGGGTGTTACGTTGGCAATAGGTGAAATCATAATTCCTCCCGTTTCGGTTTGCCACCATGTATCAACGATAGGGCACTTTTTTTTGCCGATGTTTTCATCATACCAATGCCAGGCTTCTTCATTGATGGGTTCTCCCACTGATCCTAAAATTTTCAATGATGACAAATCATATTTCTCAACAAAACTTAAAGGTGCTTTTTCAAGTGATCGAATGGCTGTTGGTGCAGTGTAAAAAATATTGACTTTATGTCGCTCGATCGCTTGCCAGAAACGACCCATGTCTGGCCATGAAGGAATGCCTTCAAAAATTACAGTTGTAGCGCCAGCAGAAAGTGGACCGTACAAAATGTATGAGTGGCCTGTTACCCAACCGATGTCAGCCGTGCACCAGAATACATCGGGTTGTTGTGATGCATTGTCATATTGAAATGTTGTCTTGAATGTATAGTTGGTATATACCATGTATCCTCCACAAGTATGTACCATGCCTTTTGGTTTTCCGGTAGAACCAGAGGTATAGAGAATGAAAAGTAAATCTTCAGCATCCATTTCTTCAGCCGCGCAATTGTTGCTTACTTTATTCATCTCCTCCTGCCAATCGAAATCACGACCGGCTTTCATGTTTGTTTTCACATGAGCATGTTGCAGCACTAGTACTTTTTCAATAGTAGGGCAATGTTGTAATGCTTCGTCAACAATAATCTTTAAATCAATTTTTTTATCACCACGAAGGCCGCCATCAGCAGTAAGCACAGCTTTACAACCGGAATCATTTATACGATCGACTAAAGAACCTGAAGAAAATCCTGCAAACACAACGGAGTGAACAGCGCCAATGCGCGCGCAACCTAACACGGCATAAGCAAGCTCAGGTATCATGGGCATGTAAATGCAAACACGATCACCTTTTTTAATACCATGTGCTTTTAACACATTACTTACTTTGCAAACTTGTTCATGAAGTTCTTTATAAGTAATGTGTTTTGCTTCATCATTCGGATTGTTAGGCTCCCAAATAATCGCGGTTTGATTCGCTCTTGTAGCTAAATGACGATCAATGCAATTCTCTGTAATATTCAGCTTACCACCTTCAAACCATTTTACTTCTGCTTTATTAAAATCCCACGTCAAAACATTATCCCATTTCTTTCGCCACACAAAGTCGCTCGCTACATCTGCCCAAAATGCTTCGGGAGTTTCGATGCTTCGTTTGTATTCGTGCTGATAATCTTCAAAGGTCTGTATGGCTTTCATTTCTCTGGATGGAATTTTAGATAAGGATTAAAATTGAAATCTTTTTTCGGGAAAATCAAAAGTAATTCAAATCAAACTGAATAAGTTGAAAGAAAGCTTGCGTGTGAAAACACAGTGATGCTCTAAAAGCAATCTCTAAAAAAATATTAGATTTTTCTTAACGATTGTTCGCTTACAACATTTGCTGCACAGCAACTGCGATCAGCGCACCAAAAATGGCAACGCTCAATTTCTTTGCATTGAAATGGTGTTCCGGACTGCTCTCAAAAACAATGGTTGTTGAGATGTGCAAGAAGTTTCCACTCACTAAAGCGTACAAATACATCATCCCTGTGCTAGTGAGAATATTATGATCTGCTAGATAAGTACTCAATAGTAGACCAATCGGTGCCGCCAGTGAAAAACCTAAAAGGTATGGAATAGCTTTATTGCGTGAATGAAGTTGATGTGCCAACACCGTCATTAAAGCAAAAGCTGCAGGTGCACGGTGCAACGCAATAC
>JBDTTT010000100.1:0-20691 GCA_039930485.1 Chryseolinea sp. | reverse complement strand
AATACTTCTTAGTTCTACTGCCAATTTTTCATATTCAATTCCTCCTGTAAATACTGTTAGAGTAAATCCCGGAAATTATAATTTTCCTACTCTCGATCTTGCGTTTGCTCAGGTCGGATCGGGATCAGCTACAGGGAATGTTACAGTTGAAATATATGCTAACTCCATAATATCAACAACAGCTACATTAGGTATCAACACGACCGGCAATTTTGGAGCAGGTGATTATCGATGTTTGATAAAAGGTGATCTCGCTCCTGATAAATTTTCGAACACCGTTACACTTACCGTCAACGCAGTTCCCGCTGCACCAACTGCAAATGGAAATTCAAATTGTATTCCGGCTGCTATTACACTAACTGCATCGGGTGGAACCAACGGACAGTATCGTTGGTATGATGTAGCAACAGGAGGAACAGCAATTTCAGGACAAGTAAACAGTTCATACACAACTCCGGTGATTGCAACTACAACAACGTATCACGTGGCAATTAATAATGGATTTTGTGAAAGTATTCGCACACCAGTGATTGCTACTATTGCACCAATCGCAAAACCGATACTCACTTCATCGGTTCAGGCTGTAAGTGGAACTATAAATATTTGCGCTGGTGATGTATTGACAATAACTGCACCATCAGGTTTTGCAACGTACACCTGGTCGAATGGTGCAGGTATAAATCCCATTACCATTACTACATCAACTTCATCTTTGACATTACAAGTTTCCAATGGCGCCTGCACGAGTCCACTTTCAAATCCGTTGAATATTGTTGTAAATCCCTACCCCAATGCAACTATTACTGCAAATGATACACAACTCACCGCTTCTTCAGGCGATAGTTATCAATGGTATCAAAATGGAGATGTGGTTGACGGAGCAACAAGTCAATCGTTTGAGTTTACTGTTTTTGAGAATGGTAAATACAAAGTTGATGTAACCGATAATGGTTGCACTTCAACATCAGCAGAGTTTGAATATTTGATTACTGGTCTTGAACATTTAGGTGATGGGATAAAACTATATCCGAACCCGGTAGAAAAAAATCTCACAACAGAATTTCATCCACCTTATACCATCACGATTATCAATATCTCCGGAATGATTGTTGGGAAAGTGAATACTAGTACACGCAATGCATCCATTGATTTCAGTTCGTTTGCAGAGGGTATTTACATTCTTCAACTTAAAAATGAAAAAGGTGTCAGCTACCACCGCATTACCAAAAAGTAACGTATAAAGCGTTTTCAAACTACATTTGTTTCGGACCTCACATGATTATGCGATTTCACCTCGCATTCATTCAGGGTATTTTTAGTGCATGAAAACCCTCTTTTCTACACTCCTTATTTTGCTTGCCCTTTCTGTGCAAGCACAAGTTACCAGCACCTTCGATACAGATACCGATGGCTGGAGATTGATTAATGATGGTGACGATGATACGCTTACCGTTACACACAACACTTCAGGCGGAAATCCAGGGAGTTACATGTCGGCCGTAGTGCCAACCGATAATTATCCTGGATACTTTTGGTATGCACCCGCCAAGTTTCTCGGCAATCTCACCTACACTTCTTTAGGCTCAACTTTAACCTATAGTCAGCAGCAATTGGTTGCGGGCAACAATAGCGAGTTTAATGGAAATTATTATGAAATCTATTCGCCTGACATTGTCATCTCCAGTGGCACAGCAAGTATTTATTATCACACCAGTCCCAAACCAACACTTACACCAGGCTGGACAACCTACACCGTTACATTAGATGAAACTTCTCCCTGGCATACGGGATCCTACACCTCCAGCCCATTGGCAACCCGAGACCAAATTAAGGCAGCGTTGATAAACGTTACCTCCTTTGCGCTACGGGGAAATTATAACCTCACCGCCAATACAATTGGACTGGACGAAGTAACTCTCGGTAGGCATCCTGTTTTAATCTCTCCATCGGTAACATCCTTTTCGCCAACATCAGGTCAGCCAGGTTCATCGATCACTATTACTGGAAATAATTTTGATCCGACTGCTTCAAACAATGCTGTCTACTTTGGAGCGATTGCCGGAACGATTACTAATTCAAACGCAACACAACTTACCGTAACAGTTCCTGTTGGCGTACAATATGGTAAAATCACAGTCATCAATAAAACTACAGGGCTGTCAAAAAAATCTACAACGCCTTTCCTTCCTACGTTCTCTGGTGGTGGAAGAATAATTCCGGCTTCGTTCAGTCCCAAAATTGATATTCCTCTATCCATTGACATCGAAGGATTGATTATAGCCGATGTTGATGGTGATGGTTGGAGTGATTTGGCAGTAGCCAGCAGCACAGCATTTAAAGTCATCGAAATATATCGCAACTTAGGATTGGGTGGTGATATTACGACAGCTTCATTTGCCCCAAAAACCACGGTAACCATACCGGGCACATCTACCAATACCACCGGACTGCAATTTGTTGATCTGGATGGTGATGGCAAACTGGACGCTGCTACCTCCAATGTTTTAGCTACTTTCGGTTCTGCCTATTTCATTACATTCAGAAACATAAGCACACCCGGCAACATTGCCTTTGAAGCTCCTGAATTCTGGCAAGGCAATACAGATGACTCATCACCAAATCTTGTAGCAGACATTGATGGTGATGGCCGGCCTGAATTAATTGGTGGAGAAGGTCCCGGTTGGATTGCTCAAAACATCAGCACGTTGGGTAACATTGAATTTGGTCCATCTATATACTTAAGTACTTCTGGATTTGTTGAGGCCACATTAGGTGATCTTGATAATGACGGCAAACCAGAACTGTTAGTTAGTAAAGGCAGTAGTCCTAGTCAAAGTTTTTATGTTTTAAAAAACAACTCAACACCAGGCAACATTTCACTTGCAAACCTGGGTGAAATCACCACCGACAACCACGCGATTCAAATTGCTGATTTCAATTTGGACGGGAAGAATGATATCGCCTTTCGATATTATGGAGGTTCGCTGGATATTCGCATTCGCTTGAATACCAATTCCGGTGGCGCCTTGGCGCTAACCGATTTTACCACTGAGGTTGCGATCGATGGTGACTTATCGACTTATGGCGGGATGTCTGTCGCTGATATAAATGGAGACGGCAAGCTCGATATTATTGCTACCGACAACGCTGATGTAGGTGTGTTTGAAAATGTTTATGCAGGAGGTGTATTTGACGCAAATGCATTTATACCAGCGTATGAACATCAGGGCAATGGTGGCGCTACTTATCCCACCAGTCCCATTATGGCCGATTTAAATGGCGATCAAAAACCTGAGATAATTTTTGGGGCCACCAATTTCTCACCGAAAAAAATTTCCATTTATGAAAATAAAAATATTCATGCTCCGGTCATTTCGGTCAATACAATATTCCCATTGAATGGTCCTATTGGCAGCACTGTTACCATTACCGGAAATAATTTTTCACTCATTCCTTCCGAAAATAAAGTTTGGTTTGGAGGTGTAGAAGCAACGGTGCTCACCTCTACTGCAAATTTGATAACGGCCAAAGTTCCGGCCGGAGCAAATAATGCACCTGTAAGCGTTACAAAAGATGGATTGACTTCCCGATATCGTTTACCTTTTCAAATTACATTCGGTCCCGGTGTTACATTCGATAACACTCATTTTGCGCCACCGGTTAACTTCACACTTGCAGGAGCGAACTACAATCTGGATATAGGCGATCTTAATCGGGATGGTAAGCCGGATATTATTGCAGGAGGAACAGCTTCCAATGCATATGCCTTCCGTGACTCGCATACCACAGGCTCTATCAGTAGTACCTCACTTATTGCTGATGATACAATAGCCAATGCTATCTACCCACGACTGGAGGATCTTGACGGAGATGGATACCTCGATGTCATGTCTGTTAATGGCCCACTTCTAAAAAATAACAGCACGTTAACAGAAATTTCATTTCTACCACCGGTAAATGTTCCCTTGGGTTCCACCGTTGTAGACTTTGCTGATTTTAATAATGATGGAAAAACAGACATGACGCTAACGACCGATTTAAGTGGCGCAGGTGATCTAATCGTATTAGAAAACAGGACTCTAAACCTTCCTGGAAACTTTGTGAGCGGTGCGTATGGATTCTTCTCCGGAAATTTTGTGTTCAACAAACCTTCGGCAAATGGCGCTACCATTACAGGAGATTTTGATGGCGATGGCTTTGCGGACATTGTAACAACAAACCCGGGTACAGACAATGTCAGCATTTACAGAAACCTAGGCGTGCTAAAAATTTCTCAAGCCCAATTTGCAACACGTGTTGATGTAACAGTAGGTGATGACCCAAATCGAATTTATAAGGGTGATTTTGATAGCGATGGAAAATTAGACCTGCTGCTTTACCATTGGACAGGTACATCAACAACATTGCTCATCGTGTTACAGAATACAAGTACGGCTGGTAACATTAGTTTTTCAAGAATTGATTTAACCAATCCCAATGCCGTAACAGTTGCTCACATTGCGGATTTAGATGGTGATGGCAAGCCAGAGATTCTAACCACTTCCGAAGCCAACAATCAATTTTTTATTTTTAAAAACTTGCATGCGAGCGGTGCTTTGACTTCTGCATCGTTCGGAGTTCCATTTAGTACTACCGTTACAGCACCCCGTGCAATCACTACGGCTGATATCAACCTAGATGGAAAGCCCGAAATTATATTGACACGCGCGGCAGGTCTTCTGGTCATCTACGAAAATCTTGTTCCATCAGGGCCAACCATCAGCATCAGCACACAACCAACCTTTACGTATGCATGCGAAGGATCATCGGGAACATTTTCGGTTGATGCAACAGGAACAACAAACATTACCTATCGCTGGCAGAAATTTGACGGAACGGTGTTTGCCGATCTCAATGAAGGATTAGGATATACAGGGACATCTACAAAAACGCTTTCCATTAATACAGCAACAACAGGTTTCAGTGGTAATGGTGAGTACCGTTGCCGAATCAATGGTGATCTTGCACCGGAAGTATTTTCAGATGATGCTCAATTAACCATTAATGGTTTGCCCAGTCCACCTGATGTTACGGGTGCATCTAAATGTGTTTCACCTTCTACTGTAACCTTAACAGCAACCGGAGGGTCGGACGGTGACTACAATTGGTATGATGTCCCGACCGGAGGTTCTGTTTTAGGAGTGAATGGATTGTTCACTACACCTTCGATTACAGTCACAACTACTTATTATGTTTCAATCGAAGATACTTTTTGCGAAAGTACTCGCGCTCCGGTTGTTGCTACGATTGCTTTACTATCCAAGCCAACGTTGACTTCATCCGAACCTATAGTGAGTGGCAGTATTGATATTTGCGATGGTGAAAATTGTACGCTCAATGCTCCAGCTGGTTTTGCACTTTACACATGGTCAACAGGAGAGACAACTCAACAAATTACCGCTAACACAACGGATGCCTATTCGGTGGTTGTTGAAGATGCGGGCGGATGTACAAGTCCTTCATCTGATCCGGTGAATGTAATTGTCAATCCCTTTCCGGATGCAGAAATCTCAATCAACGGAATTCAACTCACCGCTTCACCGGGCGATACGTATCAATGGTATCAAAATGGAATTGAAGTAACGGGTGCTACCACTCAATCTTTCGACTTTAATGTATTGGAATACGGAGTGTACCTTGTTGATGTAACAGACAATGGATGCAAAGCAACATCCGATGAGTTCATCTACGTTATTACCGATCTTGAGAAAAACACGAACGGATTAAAAGTGTATCCCAATCCAGTCGAAGAAAATCTTTTTGTCGAATTCAATCCGCCTTATACGATTCAGGTAATTGGTGTAACCGGAAATGTAATTCAAAATCTTAACGCTCAATCAATACCATCTTCACTTGATTTCTCTTCGATGGCAAAAGGCATTTATTTTCTGAAGATCAAAAATGAAAGCCATACACAATATCTTCGGATCATAAAAAAATAGATCAAAGTTAAATTGCCACGAATGAATTCATATTCGTGGCAACCGCTCATCACATCATCATGCGATTTCACCTCGCCTCAATTCAGGGTATTTTTAAATATGAAAAAGACCCTCTCTTTACTTCTCGTTAGCTTTGCCCTTACTACGCAAGCACAAATTGCCAGCACCTTTAATACGGATGCGGATGGCTGGAATTTCTTAAATGCTTCCAATGTTAGTCTGCCAGGCACATTTCAGAGTGCCAACGGAAACCCGGGTGGATATATATCTGCCACGTATGCTTCTAATCAAAATGGCGGTTATCAACAATGGTTCGCACCTGTCAAATTCAAAGGCAGTCAACTTGCTCGTTCACTTGGAATGAATTTGAGTTTCGATTTACAACAATCACAGGCAGGAACTGCGGCCTCAGGAACAGGTGATGTTCGAATTGAGAATGGAAGTAACGTCATCATTTTTACATTACCCATCAAACCTGCTGTGGCTCCTGCCTGGTCTTCCTATACCATAAAACTTGATGAAACTTCCGCCTGGCAATGGAGCAATCCTGGAGGTGCGCTTGCTTCCCGTCAACAAATCATTTCTATTCTCACCAATATTACCTCGTTGGAAATACGAGGAACATACAGCTCGAATGCGTCCTACACTTCGGGCATAGACAACGTAATCCTCGAACAAAGAACACTTCAAACAGCTCCGCAGATTACTTCATTCTCTCAAACATCAGGAGCACCTGGCACGACTATTACCATTAATGGAACTGATTTCGCTCCAGCGCCTGCCAACAACGTGGTTTACTTTGAATCGGTTGCTGCCACAATCAATAGTGCAAGCGCAACACAATTGTCGGTTGTTGTTCCGGTTGGTGCTACCTATGGACCCATTACCATTATTAATAAAACCACCGGACTAGTTACCCGATCTACAAAACCATTCAACCCTACCTTTGCAAAGGGCGGAAGAATTATTCCCGCTTCGTTTGCACCAAAAATTAATATAGCACTTGATGCAACAGCAGGGAATGATATTAGTGGCCTGTCATGCTTTGATATGGACGGTGATGGATGGAATGATATCATTGTGGCAGAGAAAGCCCTTAATGACATTTCTATTTTTCGCAACCTCGCACAAGGTGGTTCCATAAGTGCTTCATCTTTTGCCGCAAAGTTTTCAGTCGATGGCGCAGGAAACTCATCAGGCACTCAGATGGTCGATCTTGATGGTGACGGGAAGCTGGATATTGTTGCATCCTACACATCTTCGTCAAATTACTTTGCCACATTTCGAAACATCAGTACGCCTGGCAATCTTGCTTTTGAAGCTGCAGAATTTTGGTATGGACTTACCTACTCTGGTTTTACGTCAAGAGTAATTGATCTCGATGGTGATGGACGTGCCGATTTAATCGGACAGCACGGAAGCTCTAGTGTTTTTATTGATCTATGGATTGCACAAAACATCAGCACGCCCGGCAATATCGATTTTGGTACCTCAGTCGATTTTACTTTTGGTAACTCGATTGATGCGGGTGCGGGTGTAGGAGCAGGTGACTTGGATAATGATGGAAAACCTGAACTCTTCGTGAGCGATAATTTTGGAGCGCGGTTTCATATTCTGAAAAACAATTCAACACCGGGTACGATTTCATTTAGTCAGGTGGGCGTAATAAACACAGGACAATATAACGCTTCGCTACAGGCAGCCGATTTTAACCTGGACGGAATGAATGATCTTATTTGGAAAAAAAGCGGAGGTGCAATTTACATTCGCCTCAATACCAATACAGGTGGAGCATTGGACATAACGGATTTTACAACGGAAGTAATTTTAACAGGCGATGTAGGTGCTTATGGAGGAATGAGTATTAGCGATATCAATGGCGATGGCAAGCCCGATATTGTTTCATCAGACGATGCCGATGTAGGAGTTTATGAAAATATATATTCCGGAGGTGTTTTCGATGTGAATGCCTTTGTTCCAGCCTATCAATATGCTGGTAGAGGTGCCAGTGCCACAACAGGATTTGCAAGCGATCTGAACGGTGATACGAAACCTGATTTAATCTTTGGTGCAACCAGTACAAGCATTGCTATTTTTGAAAACAGAAATATTCACGCTCCTGTAATTTCAGTCAATACTGTTTCACCTTTAAAAGGCGCAGTTGGAAGTGCAGTAACCATTACCGGAAATAATTTTTCGACAGTGCCTTCTGAAAACATCATTTGGTTTGGCACGGTGAAAGCAAATGTGCTGACAGCGACCGAAAATTTATTAACCGTTGAAGTTCCGGCCGGAGCGATCAACGCTCACGTAAGTGTTACGAAAGATGGATTGACTTCCCGATATCGTTTACCTTTTCAAACTACCTTCGGTCCGGGAGTTACATTTGATAACACACACTTTGCCCCACCGGTTAGCTTCACACTAACCGGAGCCGACTACGATCTTGATATTGGAGATCTTAACCGCGATGGAAAGCCCGATATTATTGCCGAGCAAACAAACGCCTTTACCTATGCCTTTCGTAATGCGCATACAACAGGCCCCATCAGCGGCAGTTCGCTTATTGCAGATGATACATTAGCAAGTTCCTTTAACTCGCGTATAGAAGATTTTGACGGAGATGGATACTTTGATGTAGTGTCCGTCAATGGTATGACTCATAAAAATAAAAGCACATTAACAGAAATTTCATTTCTACCCGCTATAAGTTTAGCCTTGGGAGCAAGTTTAGCAGACTTTGCTGATTTTAATAATGATGGCAAAACGGATATAACCGTTACTGCAGATTTAAGCGGCACGTCTGATCTGTTAATACGAGAAAACAGAACTATCCCTGGAAACTTTGTAGCAGGAACCTATGGATCATTCTCACAAAATATTGCTTTTGCCAAACCTTCCGCATTTGGTGGTGTCGCTACCGGAGATTTTGATGGCGATGGCTTTGCTGATGTTGTCACCACAAACCCCACTACGGACAATATCAGTATTTACAGAAACCTGGGTGTATTAAAAATTTCTTCATCGCAATTTGCAACTCGTGTCGATGTAGCCGTAGGCGATGACCCCTACTTTATTTACAAAGGTGATTTTGACAGTGATGGAAAATTAGACCTGATGCTTTGCCATTGGACGGGCACTTCTACAACTTTGCTCATCGTGCTGCAAAATACCAGTACAGTCGGTAATATTAGTTTCTCAAGAATTGATTTAACCAACCCAAGTACTGCAACGATTGCTCACATTGCCGATTTAGATGGTGATGGCAAGCCGGAAATTCTTACTACAAGCGAAGCCGGTAATCGCATTTCAATATTTAAAAATATCCACTCCAGTGGTGCGCTTACGGCCGCATCCTTTGCCGCGCCTTTCAACATCACCGTAACTGCTCCAAGGGGAATTTCTACAGCCGATATTAATTTAGATGGCAAGCCAGAGATCATTATCACCCGCGCTGCAGGATTATTACTCGTCTATGAGAACCTGATATCGAGTATTCCTTTGCCAACCATTACATCGTTTACGCCAACCTCTGGCGCGGCTGGAACAACGGTTACTGTAACAGGAACAAACTTTGACACTACCCCGGGAAACAATACCTTAATGTTTAATGGCACTGCAGCAGTTGTTACTGCAAGCACAGCCACCTCAATTACCACCACTGTTCCGGCCGGTGCAACAACCGGGCTGATTACCGTAACCGTTGCGGGTAACACTGCCACCAGTACTCAGTTCTTTTGTGTTCCATCATCACCTCCGTCAACCATAGGATTAATTGCTTACTATCCATTTACCGGAAACGCTAATGACCTGAGTGGTAATACTAACAATGGAACAGTGAATGGTGCTACGCTCACCACCGATCGGTTTGGCACAGCAAACAGTGCTTATCTTTTTAATGGAACAAGTTCGTACATCTCCATTCCGAATTCCTCCTCCTTACAAAGTCCTACGACTAAACTAACAATGAATGCTTGGATAAACATGGCCGGGTATAGTTTAGTGGGTCAGGCTTTTGGTCCCATCTTTACAAAGAGCAATAGCACCTCCACTAATTTTATGTACGCGTTCGCAATCGGTACAGCCGGTGACGTTGAAGCGGAAATAAATAACTTTTCAAACTTTGCGAGCGCTCCCTACACATTTTGTTTCAATCAGTGGTATATGGTAACGGCTGTGTTGGACAATACCACGGCTTACTTATATGTAAATGGATCACTGATCGGTACACAAACTTTTACCACCAACATTGCAAGCGATGTTTTGGGTTTGGAAATAGGACGCGACAGTCCTGGATTAATGGAAATCTTCAATGGTAAAATTGATGATATCAGAATTTATAATCGTGCGCTCTCCGACTGCGAAGTGGCGGGTTTATACACACCTGCATCACCTCCTCCGGTAATTATTTCTTTCTCACCATCATCGGGTCCAGTAACTGCACCCGTAACCATTTCAGGAACGGGTTTTGATCCAATACCTGCTAATAATACAGTGATGTTCAATGGCACAACGGCAATTGTAACAGCAAGTACAGCAACCAGCATTACTACCACTGTGCCAGTCGGAGCTACCACAGGTAAAATTTCTGTTACCGTAAGTTGTTTGACCTCTTTAAGCGCTACGGATTTTACAGTAACCGCTACTCCTGTCATTACCATAAATCCACAACCTGCATCAACTGCAGTTTGTGATGGCGCAACAGCAAGCTTTACACTGACTGCTTCTGGAACAACCAATCTTACGTATCAATGGCAAAAGTTTGATGGCACCATATTCAACAATCTTTCGAATGCCGGAGGATACACCGGAACAACAACCCCGACTTTGACTATTAACACAACCGGCAGTGTTGGTGCTGGTGATTATCAATGTGCCGTTTCGGGCGACTTTGCCGCATCAATATTCTCTCAAACTGTATCCTTAACTTTTACAACCAGTACTACGCTTGCTGAGATCACCGTAAACGGGACCACATTAACAGCTTCTCCTGGCGACACGTATCAATGGTATCAAAATGGAGATGCTGTTGCCAATGCCACCGGTCAATCCTTTGAGTATAACATTTTCGAAAATGGTGTCTACCAGGTTGACGTAACGGACAATGGTTGCACTTCCACCTCTACCCCGTTTGAATATCTGATTACGAATATTGAAAATTTCAGCGATGAACTAAAGATTTATCCAAATCCGGTAAAAGAAAATATTTTCATCGAGAGTAAGCCACCCTACACACTTTACATTATAAGTACAACCGGAAGTGTTGTACGCAAAATAAACAGCAACACACGTGAAACATCTCTTGATTTAAGTGAATTAGCGAATGGTCTTTATATTCTTCGACTCGAAAACAATAAAACGATTCGGTATCAACGTATTGTAAAAAAATAAACAAAACCTATCTTCGTAACCTTATTAAAACAGAATGAGCTTTTTTCTCTCACAAATATCAAGTATTCGAACGACTTAACTTGGAGCCCCCTCGTTAACCCAAAACCCAACACATCCTAAACCTTGTGTTGGGTTTTACTTTTTTGAACGCGACTTTTCTCTTTCGTTGAAAAGAAGCTTCGTCAACAGGATGAGAACTTTGATAAAAACTTAGGATCATCATTTATTTACAAATCCGAAGTTAGTACCTTCAAGAAATTGTGAGAACTATACTAATACCATTTTTAATTACACTAAGCATCCTGCCTGGTTTGACAGCGGGTCAAAGCTATCATTTTGAAAAACTATCGGATGTTCACGGTTTGTCCGATAATCGGGTGACTTGTTTTCTAAAAGACCGATCTGGATTTATGTGGATTGGAACTGAAAATGGTCTGAACCGATATGATGGGCATACCTTTCAAGTTTATCGCCCGGGACAAAAAGCATATAATCTATCACACGAACGTATTAACGACATTGAACAAGATAACAAAGGTAATTTGTGGATTGCCACTTGGAGCGGACTGAATGTTTTAAACCCCGATGAGGATAGTCTTTACATTTTTTCTGCTGGAGCAGATGCCCGTCTACAGAAAAAAACAACAATAGCGAGCGGTCTTGTATGGGATACCTATATCGACAAAACCGGAAAAGTATGGATCGCACTGGACAATCGTGATTTGTGTTATTATGATCCTACCCTTGGAGAGTTTAGGTATTTTCCCTGGCAGGAATTTGTCAATACAATACTTCCTCAATATGGGCCATCATACAAAACGATTAAGAAAATAGCGCGTAAATCAGATCACGAATTATGGATTGGATCGACATTCGGATTATTCAGCTTTAATATCAACACAAAAACATTTCAATATCATGGTGGGGACAAAGCACAGGAGTTTATTGCGATGCAATATGACAGCCTTCAGCAACGCGTTTACTTTGGCCAACAAAAAATATTCGCCTACGATCTGAAGCAAAATATCATTAGGGAAATTAAAGAAACTGCGATTTCCTCTGTACCAAACACATTCCATCGATCACGAATACTTTTACCTTCGCTTTCCGGCTTGTGGGCAATTGATCAAGTGAGTGAACGGGCTTGCCATCTAAAGCTTGATGATAGTGATGCGTTACCTGATCCATCAGAAAAAATAACCTTGTTTTATGACGATGCACTGGTATGGATCGGAACCTATTCTGGTATTCTGATTCACGATAATCATTTGAATATTTTTCCTTTTGTTAAGGTCTTTGATGAATCGTCACAAAGAAAAGAAAATGATATTTTTTATGTACTGGATCATGAACAAGATCAAACCTACTACATAAGCTCCTACAATCGAAACTGTTTAATAATTCTAAATAAAGAAACCGGAAAAAGACAGGAGGTTTTTAAGATAAACGGCTATCCATTACTTCACTGCACTAAGGTTGTGGAAGATAGTCAACATCGTTTATGGGTATTGAGCGAGCAAACCATTTTTATTTCTGATAAACATCATAAAAATTTCTCGATCTTTCCCTTTCCCAAAGTTCCGAGTGATTACCAATTTGTAGATATGCTGGAAGACACTGAAGGTAATTTCTGGTTCGCCTCGTTGCGCGATGGTGTTTATTACTACAATAGCAAAAAAAAATCGTGGAGACTACTGCAAAAGGAAAGTGATGGGTTGTTTGCTGCGCGTCCCAAAGCTTTTTTGTCTGATTCAAAACACAATGCGCTTTGGATTGCTGATTTTGGTTACGGTATTTTTAGGCAAGATCTGAAAACAAAGGAGTTCAAATACAATGGTGTGAATACCGAGGACTCACATTTTCTCCAATCGTCATTGACCAATGCGTTAACGATTGATAAACAAGAAAATGTTTGGATTGCAACTACCTCTGGTGGAGTGAGCAAATACTCACAAAACAAAAATGAGTTTACAACCTACTCGATGAAAACGGGATTACCCGAAAATACAATCTATTCTATACTGGCTGATGTTAATGATAACCTTTGGCTAGCCTCCAGCAAAGGATTAACCGTATTAAAATCCAGTGGAGAAATGATTCAACATTACGACAAAAACAGCGGACTTCTCTTCAACAACTTCAGTACGCCCTTCTCTACCAATAGCAAAAATGAAATTCTAATCGGAACAACCAATGGTTTTATAAAATTTCATCCTGATAGTCTTGCCATAAACTCTGCTGATTTTCCTGTTGTAATCACTTCTGCACTCCAGAATAATCGATCTCTCAATTCTTCCATCCAGGAACGCTTTGAGTACAATGAAAATGAGTTCAATTTTCAATTTGCTGCATTAACCTATTCACTTCCCAAACAAGTAAAGTATTACTACCAGCTAAAGGGCTATGATAAAAGCTGGATTAAAGCCGGTAACAATCACGATGTGCGATATACCAATCTCAGTGAAGGACAATATACCTTTTTAGTAAGGGCAATTGATCATGCCGGAAGATCATCATCAAATGTAGCGAGCATATCCTTTTTTATCTCTCCGCCTTTCTGGAAACAAAGCTGGTTCATTGCTCTCATTTTGATGATCTCCATATTCTCATTTTATTTCTGGATAAGAAACTTGCAAAAGAAAATCCAATCGCAAAAGATTTTAAATCAGGTGGCTACTTCTCTCTATGAAGAAAATACAATTGAAGGTGTTTTCTGGGCCGTTGCCAGGAATTGTATTGAGTTGCTTCACTTCGAAGATTGTGTTGTTTATCTCCTGGATAAAGACCGTGGTGTACTCATTCAAAAATCAGCCGCAGGTAAAAAGAGCCTGGAGGGTTATCAAATAAATAATCCGATTGAAATTAAAATTGGAAATGGAATTGTTGGAACGGTTGCTGAAACCAGTAAACCAGAGATTATATCCAATACCAAAAAAGATCCACGCTACATCATTGATGATATGGCAAGACTTTCAGAAATCACGGTACCTGTGATTGTTGAAGGAAAACTCTTTGCGGTAATTGATTCGGAACACGCAAAGAGAAATTACTTTAATCGATGGCATCTGCATATGCTAACAGAAATTGCTTCAATCTGCAGTGCTAAGATCGGACGTTATTTTGCTGAAGAGCAGATTAGAAGTAAAGTAGCACGCGATCTTCACGATGACATGGGTTCTACATTGTCAAGCATCAAGATCCTGAGCAATATTGCCCTGGAGAAAAATGATCCGGATTCAACAAAAAATTATTTAAAGTCAATCCGGCAGAATGCCAATACCATGCAAGAAAGCATGAGCGATATGGTGTGGGCTATCAATCCTGAAAATGACACATTGGAGAAAGTGATCTTCCGAATGAAAGAATTTGCATCGGAAATATTAGAGCCACTGGACATTCAATACGAGTTTATTGAAGATGGTGATTTTTCTCATGCCAAAATGGATCTGAATACACGTAAAGATTTTTTTCTCATTTTTAAGGAAGCAGTAAACAATGCGGCCAAGTATAGCTCATGTAAAAATTTTACCGTAGAATTAAAACGCTATGCACGCGGCATCATACTCCGCATTCGTGATGACGGGAAAGGATTCGATACTACTTTAACCAATGCGGGTAACGGGTTAAAAAACATGAAGCACCGGGCGAGCAGTATTAAAGCCACCCTCCAGATTGAATCTGTTTCCGGAGAAGGAACATCTATCCAGCTAATTGCGCCTATCACCTGATTAGGGGATGTCCTTAAATGAATATCCTGTTATCTTGCATGGTGCCTACACAACTCCTTATTTATGAAGACAACCGCCAACTTCGCGAAAGCGTTGCTGCATTACTCTCTTTATCGACTGATCTTGTCTTAACAGGAAGTTTTAGTGACGTGCTTCAGGTTGAGCAACAAGTAAAAGAACATAAACCAGATGTAATCTTAATGGATATTGACTTGCCTGGAATGAACGGGATTGATGCTGTTAAGAAAATACGATCGTTCAATGCCAAGGTACAAATCATTATGCTTACCGTTTTTGATGACAACAAACATGTGGTCGATGCCATTTGCGCTGGAGCTTCGGGTTATTTATTGAAGCAATACATTCCTGAAAAATTACTGGAATCCATTAAAGAAGTATTGAATGGAGGCGCTCCCATGAGTCCTGGGGTTGCCCGAACCGTGATTGCGAAATTGCAACAGATACCTGAACAGGAAAATATCTACCAACTTACAATACGTCAAAAAGAAATTCTAACAAGTCTATCGAAGGGAAATAGCTTCAAACTCATCGCTACTCAATATAATATCAGCATCGATACCGTTCGCTCACACATCAAAAATATCTACGATAAATTACAAGTACGAAGCCAGACGGAAGCGGTGGCTAAAGCGATTCACGAGAATCTGGTCTAGCAATTTATGATCTCATCTATGCCAAATCGGCTTCCTTAAAATTAAGAACTACATTCAGAGATCACCCATCTGGTTCTAAGGCTTCACATTATCATGTAGTGGCATCGCGTAATTTCATTTCTCAACTTTACTTCAAAGTAAAACACATTGATTTGCATTTAAGGATATTGGATTCACTATTGTTTTTAATATGCCGCTCCATATTTTATTATCTTCATTAACAAATAATCATAGCTCCCTCTGTATGAAAAACGTAATAGCTTCCATTCTTTTCATACTATTCCTTATTTTTGGAATAACTTCCACCGCTCAGGTTACGAGTAATTTTAATGTTGATAACGAAGGGTGGACTGTATTTGACAACAATGCCGGCAGTTCAACTGCTGCAACATATAATAGCACAGGAGGAAATCCCGGTGGATACGCTTCCTTCACCACCTCATCCGGTGCGCTGAATATGTATTGGACTGCACCCGCCAAATTTCTCGGCAATCAAAGTTTTTCCTACAATCAAACAATATCTTTTGACCTCGATGTATCGACAGCCGGTGCAGATAATAGTATTGGAGACGTAAAGTTAGCGGGCTCTGGTGTTACTCTTTATTATCAACTTCCGGTCAAGCCCGTTGCTAATTCATGGCCTTCCTCTACGAATTCATATTCAGTGCAACTCAATGAAGCGTCATGGCATGTTGGTTCTCCGACCGGAACAATAGCAACGATCAATCAGATAAAGAGTGTACTCGTCAACCTTACACAGTTCCAAATAAGAGCAAAGTACTTGAGTGGCAATACTCTACCATACACTGTCAAGTTGGACAATGTTGTGATGAATAAAATGTCACTTCAAGCTTCACCCGTCATCACTTCATTCACTCCTCTTTCTGCCTTAGCGGGAACAACCATTACTATTACAGGCTCAAATTTTAATACGACTGCCTCACAAAATTTAGTTTATTTCAAAGGCGTAAAAACAAATGCCACCAGCGCAACAGCAACACAATTGACTGTAAAGGTTCCAGTCAGTGCACCATACGGTCTGCTTACAGTCGAAAATTCAGGAACGGGTTTACAAGGCATCAGCACACAAAGTTTTAGTTTACTATTTGATAACAACAAAGACTTTGGCGGACAGATTATTCCTGCATCCCTGACGAGAGGACATAGCACACTTTTGCAAAGCGGAACTGAAACAGGAGCCACAAACAACCAAAATGGAAACATGGATAAAGGTGACATCGATGGTGATGGCTGGGTTGATCTTATTGCAACTGAAACGGGTGTAACAAGCGCACCAAAAATTTATGTCTATCGCAACTTAGGTACAGGTGGATCTGTTAGCACATCTTCCTTTGCAACACCCGTTATTTTATCCCTTTCAACTGTTCCAGGCGGCAACCCATGGCTTGGTGAATTAACAGTAGCCGATGTTGATTCAGATGGATTGTTGGATGTTGCAGCAGTATCTAGTTCTGGAGGTGCACAAGGCTACCTTGTTGTATTTAGAAACACCAGCACATCTGGTTTAATTTCTTTCGCAAGCCCTGAATTCTTCGGCTACCCTTACTACTCATCACAACTCACCTCAACGTCAGGAGACTTTGATGGCGATGGGCGAATTGATTTTGCTTATACAACGGGAACCTCACCGGGTGGTATCTGGATGAATCAAAACTTAAGTACTCCGGGTAATGTAGATTTTAGTTATGGTTTTTCAATTGGAACGAACCTATCGCATCGCGACCTGGCCGTTGGTGATTTAAATTCCGATGGTAAGCCAGAGCTCATTGCCTCCTTGGGAAATGGGTTTGAAATTTATCAAAACAATTCTTCCAGCGGAACGATCGGATTTAACGCACCTTTCACAATAGCGAATACATCTGTTTATAATATTTATTTGGCAGATCTTGATGCCGACAATAAATTGGATCTGATGTGGGGAGACCCCAATGTGCAGTATATCTATTTTTCACGAAACATTTATTCGGGTTCGGTACTGAATGCCACGTCTTTCGAAGCTGCGTTTCAAATTGCCAATTCAACCGGAAGCACGGAAGGAATTACAGTAGGCGATATCAATGCCGATGGAAAACCGGATGTGATTTTGAGCGGTACGTATGATCTGGGTATTTTACAAAATGTAGGAAATGGATCGCTGAGTGTGGCTTCATTTCTAGCCACAATACTGTTTCAGGGTAGTGCAGGTGGCCAACCCATCTCTTCGTCAGCACCCGTCATTGCCGATCTTGATGGCGACAATAAACAAGAAGTAATGTTCACATATACTTACGTGAATATTACCGCAGCCGAAAAAGGAATTTATATTTTTCATAATGAAAGCTATCCTGCTCCCATCGTCAATAGTATTTCACCGTCTTCAGGAAGTATCGGCTCAACCATTACGCTGACTGGGAATTTTATGTTTACAAAAAATACAACACCCTCTGCCCGATTAAATAAAATGAATTCTGCCATAAGCGGGAGTCCAACCAATACCTCAACAAGTGTTATCAATCCAACCGGTTCCATTAGTGGAAGAATTGCTATTACCAATCATGGACTTACAGGATACAGTTCCATATTCAATTCCACTTTTGCTACCGATCGGGTGATTAACACATCATCATTTGGACCCAGTATTGATTTTGCTTTAGGGGGCAATACGCGTGATGCTCTTGAAGTGGCCGATTTTGATGATGACGGTAAAGACGATGTGGTAGTCGTTGAAAATTACAGCACCGGAAAAATTTTTAAAAACACACAAGCCACAGTAGGTCAACCTATCACTACTTCTTCATTAACGGTAGAGAGCACAACCTACTCATCAGGCTACAACATTACTGCACTGGATATTGATGGTGACGGGAAAGTAGATTTGAATAGCGGCTTCAATTTACTTCAGAATACAACCACCGGATCAATTTCATTTGGCACCGGAGCTTCAACAAGTGCTGGCGGTTTCAATTATGTTGCCGCTGCTGATTTTAACAAAGACGGAAAAACAGACCTTGCCCTAACGAATGGAGGAGCAAGCATTCAAGTATATCAAAATCAAAGCAGCAAAGGGACGTTCCCAGCCAATGGAAAATTTGCTCCTTTTAATACGGCTGCCACAAGCCTTCCTGTGCCAGGTGGTCTGGGCGTGGTTGCTGCTGATTTTGACAATGATGGATACGATGATCTTATTTCCACCAATCCAAACGTAAATTCCTTCACCGTTTATCTTAACAAAAAAGTTACGGGTCCCCTTACCACTTCATCTTTTTTGCTTTTGGGAAATAATCCCACCACTGGCACCAAACCTAATAATCTAACAGCTAAAGATTTTGATAGTGACGGAAAGATTGACATTGCTATTACATACTTCAACAGTGCTTTCATTTCAGTCTACAGAAATATCAGTAGTCCGGGTGATATTAGTTTTGCAGCTCCTGTTGACATTGCTAGTTTGAGCAAAGGATATAACATTGCTTCACAAGATCTGGATGGTGATGGACTCGCAGAGATTGTGGTGATCCATCGTCCTAACCCGGGGCCTGGTTCTTTCTCGGTATTTAAAAATAACAGCACTTCAGGAAGTGTGAATTTTGCTACCGTTGTAAACTATTCTGTTGGAACCCATAATACGCAAGCCCTTGCTATTGCTGATATCAACCTCGACCAGAAACCAGACATTCTTATTGTAGGTGATCCGTATCCAACCGGCACAAATGCATTAATGGTTTTTGAAAACAAAATTAACAGCGGCCCTGTAATCGCAATAAATCCACAACCCACTTCAACTGCCGTTTGTGATGGAACGAACGCAAGCTTCACGCTCACGGCAACTGGAGCTGCCAATCTTACTTTTCAATGGCAAAAATTTGATGGGTCAGTTTTTAACAACATTACAAACGCAAGTGGCTACACCGGGGTAACAACATCAACACTCAATATTAACACAACCGGAAACTTCGGAGCAGGAGATTACCGCTGTAAAGTAACGGGCGATTTGGCTCCTGATAAATTCTCAAATACCGTTACGCTTACCGTTAATGTTGTTCCAACTGCTCCTAACACAACAGGTGCATCCGATTGCGTTGCAGCAGCACTTATTCTTAATGCATCGGGGGGAAGTAACGGACAGTATCGTTGGTATAATGTTTCTACAGGAGGAACACCAATATCCGGACAAGTGAACAGTGCCTACACAACTCCGATTATTGCAACAACGACTACTTACTTTGTTTCGATTAATAATGGATCGTGTGAAAGTACAAGAACTCCGGTAATTGCTACGATTGCTCCAATCACTAAGCCCACAATTTTCTTTGATCCTCCAATATTCAATGCAGGTTCTACCATTAATTTATGTGAAGGAGATTTGCAAAAGTTTTCTGCTCCGCCAGGTTTTACTTCTTATACATGGTCGAATGGTGAGGTTACGGAAGAAATTGTAATGGATCAATCAGATGTATATAGTGTAGTTGTTGAAGATGCGGCCGGATGTGTTAGTCCATCCTCTGATCCTTTAAACGTGATTATTAACCCTTACCCAACCGCTACCATTACAGTTAATGATACACAACTTACCGCATCGTCTGGTGATAGTTATCAATGGTATCAAAATGGTAGTGCCGTTACGGGAGCAATAAGTCAATCCTTTGAGTTTAATCTTTTAGAATATGGTCTTTATAAAGTTGATGTAAGGGACAATGGATGCACCTCTACATCACCACCATTTGAATACCTGATTACAGGCATTGAAAATTTCAAAAGCGAATTAAAAGTGTATCCTAACCCAATTACGTCAGATGAGTTGTTGAGCTTCCAAATTTTTCCATTTGGAAGCGGGAAGTTGATTAACGCTTTTTTTTCTTTTTTCCCATCGTAACCCAGTCAATACGCTCATTATCATTCAGAATCGGAATCTTGAGC
>JBDTTT010000099.1:0-20718 GCA_039930485.1 Chryseolinea sp. | reverse complement strand
TATGGGCATCAATCAAAAGGTTTACCGTTTGAGAGCCCAGGGGTGGTATGGTCCCGGATGAAGGCACAGCTGATAAAAAGCTACGTTCTTCGTCACCGACAATAATTCGAAGATCATCAATATCCAAATTCTTTCCATATTGTTCAAGCCCTCCTAAAAATACAACTTGACTAAAATCAGATATGTGACTTGGACCTGTATACATAACATCTCCATTAACAGCAATGGAAAATTCTTGTGTGCTTTTCTTGATTGAGAACCTCAAGTTAAAATATCCTTCTGGCAAAGTACCGGGAATAGAGTGAAGCTCATCTGATGGAAAATCAGTTTCAACACTCATGCTACCATCAGGGTGAATTACCAACGCATTTCCCGCTCCACTAAAATAATGATCTTTAGCTGCTATTTTCCACGTAACTCCGGGTTCAAAATCAATCATCATATCAACAATAGAAATATCACTAGCGCTTGTATTTGAAATGGGAGAAAATAATTTTTCACCTTCGCTGGACACGTAACGTAAATGCTTTGATCCACTAAATGGATTCTCATTCGCCACTTGTCCAGGACTACCTGACGAAAAATAAATGTAGTCTGCAGCGTACCACCCCCCCATAAACTGTATTGAGCTAAGATCAAATTCTTCAAAGCCAGTACTGTACAACCGTGAGCCATTTCCACTTTCTATTGATCCTGTTTCAATTGAATAATTCAGGTTTGTGTTTCCGGTATTCTGAATAACAAATGAGGATGACTGTATTGTTCCAACAGGAACTTCAACAATAATTGAATCTGGTAATTCAATATCCTGAGGCAAATCAACAACGGTCAGAATGAATGGCACTTTAAATCGATCGTATTGCCCTGGGTTCCCTTCGATGGATCCGTAATAAACTCCAGGAATAAAATCCGTTGCGTCAACCACAACCTGAAAAGTTGCTGTTTCATCAGGAGCCAAAGCGATGGTATTCGGTGTAATTAATAATTCAAGAAATGAATCATGCTCATCATTACGTTCCGCACTAAGCGTAAATGATAAAGGTACAGATGCTGTATTTCGGATGGTTACAGTCTGAATACTTTGTTCACCTACCTGTATTGTGTCTTCCACCAATTGAAAGGGAGTATCCATTCCTTCTCCATGTACATGCCATAAAAATGTGGGATGATTAGGATCATTTGTTGTCAATAAAATTTCACCGGAAAAATCGCCAACCGTTAGTGGTTTAAATGAATAACTTGAACTAAAAAAATCATCCCTTGTAACAATGAAAGTGGTATCCGGACCATCAATCCAAAAATTAATATCAGATGATGATAGGTGACAAATTAAGGGAGTCGGACTTGGATTAATGATTTCAAAAACAATCGGTCCTGCCGTTGATCCGACAAAAGCTCTCCCAAAGTCTATATCTCTGCCTCCTGGAACATAAGCAAAAGGTCCCCAAGGTGTTTCAAGAGTAACGAGTTTGACTGTAATAAAAATAGGATCTAATGCAATGCCCTGAATGGAAAGGTGGGAAAGCTGAAAGACTGCCTGTTCAATTCCTATATAGTTATACCCGGTAAATCGTAACTCGGCCCACACCGATTCGCCTGGATCAAGGAAATAAGTATCGATTGGGAATTGAACAAAATTTCCAGAAAAAGCCTCCAGGTGAAATTCCGATCGCTCATTGGACGTATTCGTAATCTTAAATGGTCTGATAGTGGTAGTCAACTCAATTACCGTATCCTGAATCAAGGTTTCTTCAACAGGGCTCGTCAATCCAACCCCGGCCATATTAAAATTCAAGACAGGACTTACAGGATCATTACTAGTAATAGTTAACGTTCCGGAAATAACGCCAACTACCGATGGCTTAAAAGCTATATAACTTAGGGCAGAATCACCTGGCCATAGAGTTAAACTAGCATCTGAGAAATACGTGAAATCAGGATTGGATACCGTGACATTAAAGGTTACCATTTCTTGACCAATGTTTCGAATAACAAATTGCCTGGGCTGCGAAGGCTGTGTTCCAAAAAAAACAGAACCAAAATCAAAATCTCCAGTTACCTCTATGGTCAGATCTGGAGGGGAGTCATCCGTAAGATTAGCATAAACTCGTAGATGAAAAAAGGAAGCAAACAGAAATACGAAAATAATTGTACTTCTAAAACGAAAAGAGGGGGTTTTCATAAAAATTGAATAATGTAATAAAGATACCTTCAGACTAACATTTAAAATGGATCCTTTGACCATAGCCAAAGTACAGCATGCAAAATAGTGACAGCCACGCGTAAGATTAATAGTTTATGGCTGTTACCTTCTTCTATCAACAGAAAAAAATGAAGTGCAAAGAAGAATGTCTTTTCCTCACTAACAATCTATTCCTTTATAAATTTCTTTACAACACGTTTTCCGTTTGTCTGCGTCACCATAACAAAATAAATTCCACTACTTATTCCGAGTTGCTCAGTGCTAATCGAGTGTTTTCTGAATTCATTTGCATTATTCGTGCTGATGTACATTGATTTACCTTGAGCACTCATGATGTTGACAACAACATTACCTTTTACTGATTCATGCAGCTCAATGTGAAGTTCATCGGCAACAGGTATTGGATAAACAGATAAAATGTTTTCCTGATCGATTACCTCTTCTATTTGCTGTACTTCATCCGTTGAAGTTGCGATGCGTGCAATAGTTGTAGCAGGTATGGTTCCATTTACAACTTGAAAATTAATGGTTAGAGAATTTCCCTTTGGACCCCAACCAAAATATTTTAAATACGGAATCGCAGAAAGCGTATAGGTCCCCGCCTTCACTTTCCAGAAGGTATCACCACTGATTGGATTACCTCCTAGTGAGTAGGGAGCACCATTATCAATACGGGCTGTCACATTATTCAATTCGAATTTTACGCTGCGCACTGAGCCAATACTTTCTTGAGCAATAATATTAATGTTAGGCCCGGTTCTACTTAAATCAATTACAGATCCATTCACCAAATCCATTACTTTAACTCCATCCTTATTTACAACTTGATAGCTTGTAATTGATGCAGAGTTGATAACATGAACTATTGTTCGTCCAACGGCTATTGGAAACTCTTTTTCAGGAAAATCTATGATGTAATCTACATAGGCAGTGGCGGTTAGCGTGTGGTAGCCCCCACTCAACTTCTCCAGAGACCACGGACTTAAATAATACGGCCAAGATTTATCGCTGTTAATTTCAACACCATCCAGAATAAATTTAACTCTATCGCCATAATTTTTGGTAAAATTAGATTGAATGGTGAGTCGATCAATATCCGGATGGGCTATGTCTACTGTCACGGTATCTGTAAAGGTTGCTAGCGTAGCACCTGTCTTAAAATTGGTAAGGCTGAAATTATTCCACAGCGAAGCCAATACATTTAAAGTTAAAAGCTTCGTGGTAATACCACCCCTTGCATCTTTTGCACTAAGGGTTACTTCCAGCTCATAATCGATCTCCGATTCAAATGCTGAAATACTAAACGTTAAGAATCCATTCCCCGATGCAATTTCTTCTAAATAAGCGTTTCCACTCCCCAAAAAATTAGACCACGTAATCGCAACCAAAGAATCATCAGGATCAGTCGTTGATATGTTAAAGGTAACGGTTTCGCCAGATACAACTGTTTGGTTAGAAATACCATTCAATACCGGCATCTCATTTTGTTTTACCATTGTTGTTACAGGAATAAATGCAGTTGGTTGGGCTACATCATTACTAAATATCTCTAAAATTTCTGAATGACTTCCTGCATCAACGTTACGGGTATCGTATTGAACATTTATGGTCTGAGAACTAAAAGGGGGTATAGTTCCATTGGCTGGTTCTACAGCTAGCAGACGTACATTCTGACTGCCATCCATAAATTTAAAATCATCAACATCCAGAATTGAACCTCCAACCTCTGCACCCAGGCTAATGCTAAATTGATTAAACCTAGGAGCATCGCTTATTTGTGTAAAGATTACAACACCATTAACAGAAATAGTAAAATCACTTGTAGTATTATCAATTGCAAAACGTAAATTGAAATAACCCGAAGGTAATGAACCGGGAATCGAATGAACATTATAATCAGGTTCAGATAATACACTTAGGCTTCCATCTGGAGCAACCATCAATTTTTTATAATCGTAATTTTCATCCCGTGCGATAAACTCCCAACTGGTGCCCCCACCTAAATCAAGATTAGCCATCATATCTATAATGGTCGCATTTCCTTCCGGTTCCGGAGCATGAAGTTCAACACCACCACTGTAAGGACTACCATTAGAGGTGCAGCGCAAATGCTGAGTACCAGCAAAGGGATTTGTATCCTCAACTGTCCATTGAAGGTTTTCCGTTATATAAAAAACATAGATAACCTCAGACCATCCATTTTGAAGCTGAACGATCCCTGGTGTTGATTGCTCCAGTCCGTCAGAAACTAATCGTACACCATTCACCTCACTGAGTAGCGAATCTGCGTCTATTGTATAATTGAGATCTTTATCGCCAGAATTTTTTAACGTAAAAGAAGTTGAACTGATAGCTGATATCTTTACTTCAGACTGGATGGAGCCCGGAATTTCAAGAACTTGAGCATTTGCAGAATTAATGACCAAAAAACAGGTGAGCACGACAATACTTACCACAAGGGTAGAGGTTTTTTTCATAAAAGCTAAAGATTAAAGTAGCGGACTAACTAATTCTATAATAACAATAGACTAAAGGTATATCATCCCTTAACCAAAGTCAATCTTAACAGATGAATTAAAAATGACGTTGCAACATTCAACATCTTTAAAGTCTATCTATTACCTTTAAACTCATGATTCGAACCTTTTTTATTTGTCTCTTTAGTGTTGCTATTGCGTCTCTTCATGCACAAAGCAAAACAGCTGTTCCTGAAATTGGAGTAGTAAACGATATTGAAAACGACAGTTTGCTTCACGCTTTCGGATATCGATATGTAGTAGAGTCTACCAACAAAATACTTTCTCCCCGAAAAGTTTCAGACCAACAATTCACGGATCAATTGCAAATCATAAAGAAATTACGTGTGCCTCTATTTGCCACCAATCTTTTTATACCGGGCGATCTAAAAGTAGTAGGACCAAATGTGAATGAACAGGCTGTTTTGACCTATGTAGAAATTGTTCTACAACGCGCGCAGGAAGCCAATCTTAAAATGATCATCTGGGGAAGTGGTGGATCGCGTGGCGTGCCCGAAGGATTTGATCGCGCAAAAGCGAAAGATCAATTCATTTCAATCGCTAAAAAAATTGCAACCTTAGCAGAGAAACATAACATCACACTCGCACTTGAAAATCTCAATCGCACCGAATGCAATTTTATCAACAGTGTAACCGAAGCGCTTGAAATTGTGAAGGCAGTCGATCATAAGAATCTTCGTTTGTGCATTGACTTGTATCACATGGCGAAAGAAGGAGAATCACCAGATGTAATTGCTACCACAAAAAAATATGTGTTGTACTGTGAGGTTGCAGAAAAAGAAAACCGCACTCCTCCTGGTGTTCATGGTGATGACTTCACTCCTTACTTCACAGCATTAAAGAAAATTAACTATGCAGGAAAAATAGTGATCGAGTGTCGGTGGGAGAATATTGCAACGCAAGGTAGTAGTGCTTATCAAGCTTTGCGCAATCAATTGTATAAAGTGTATGAGAACTAAATAACGAATCACATTCCTGGTGGCATGGTCTTCTTATAGAACTTCTTCATTACACGCGGTGCATTAAACCTATAACCACACTCAAGTCCGGTGTACGCGTTTACAATATTCATTTTTACACCATGAAGAGCAGCATCTCTTCTATCGGTTTCATATTTCAAGCCAGCATAAAAACGCTTTGACTGATATCCTAAACTAACATAACCATCAAGCGCAAAAACAATACTCTCCCTTCGTGTTGAAACTTCATCAGCACTGCTTGTGTACCTGTAAAAGTAAACATCGAAGGAGGTGAACAATGCCATTGATAAACAAATGTGTTTATACAAAATCAAATTACCACCCACACCTGGTGCAAGCTTTATTGAAAAGTTTTGTATTGCTTTAGTATCTCCAAAGCTTTCATAGTACTGACTTTTCTCTCGTTCGACTAAAGATGAATCACCACTAAATTTTTTATAATACAATCCACCTTTCAAAAGAAAACCTGCGCGACTTTTTACCTGACGCTGCGAAAAAATTAAAGGGGCCAGATACGAATATCTTTTCCAATCGAAATTATAAACGCTTTCAAACTGATATTCTCTATTTACAATATCGGGTCGTTTAGCAAGGGACGAGCTGCCCATTCCATTAATTTCGGTAAAGCCTTTTAATTTCAAATATTTAAACTGAAACGAGTATGCAGGATTATTATACTTTATAGTAAGAGTGCGGTACGCACTTGGAGCATAGTCAGCATGTTTTTGCAAACCTTGTTTGAGTAAGAGTGCAAACCCCACACTGACAAAGCGATAATTTGCCGAGAAGCCAATGATGTCAGCAACGCTCGTTCTGAATTTAACATCGGCTCCGCTTCCTATTGATGAATTTCTTGTACTGATGGTAGAATACAGCGCGGGTGATAAAACGTGCACTCCTACTGTCAGGTAATTTGGATAACTCTTAATATAATTTGTGTCGAGTAAGACACGCTTTACTTTAAGATTGGGAAAATACTTTTTATAGAACTTATCCGGGTGAAGAAATACTTTTAGATTTTCCTGACCATACAATGGCGCATAGAAGGCTGCTAAACTTACTAGTATTAAAAAGATAAATTTTCGGGTACATATCATTTCAGATTTGGTAAGACATCAAACCAATCAGGTTAACCGAAAAATTACGCTTCGTCTTTCGTAGTGCGCACAAGACTAACACCCGATACAAAAAATATCAGACCGAGTATTCCGAAGGTAACCAATACTTTAACATTATAGGGTCCAGCGGAAGTATTGACAAACATAATGGCAGCATACAACAAAGCACCGATTCCGAGAACAGTAAGTACTGCACCGAAGATTCTTTTAATGTTCATAAAAATTATTGTTTATAGTGGATAAGGACGTGTGATGGTATTTGTGTAAAACTGTGCCAGCCTTAGTTAAAAGCAAAGACATCATCATTCCATACAAAGGCACTATTGAGGTTATGCACACTTCGCTTTGAGCAATCATTACCCGACAATGAGGTGATATCTCTACACCAATACAGAGAAAGGTACAAAGTAAAATTCTAACAGGGCTGAAACCATCTAACTTAGTATCCGTTTTGAATTGAAGATACCAATCGGTATCTTTGCTCATGCGTAATCCCGAGCTCACCAAAGAAAAGATATTAAAGAAATCAGGGCTACTGTTCAATACACAGGGGTATAAGGCTACCTCCATAAGTCACATTACTACGGCCACGGGGTTTACGAAAGGGGCGATCTATAAACATTTTAAGAACAAAGGAGAATTAGAAAAGGAAACACTCTTTCATCTTTCTTCCCAGCTCTTTGAAAATCTTCGCGTCAGAATAAAAGAGAAGAAAACGGCCAGTGAAAAACTGCGCACCATCTTTCATTATTTCGAATCCTATATATCGAATCCTCCATTAAAAGGCGGATGTCCTTTAATGAATGCAGCCATTGAAGCCGATGATGGTAACCCCATTCTCCGCAAGGGTGCAGTAAAAATATTAAACATGTTGCGTGAAGCGATTGTCACTCTGCTGGAAAATGGAATCAAATACAAACAGATCAAGTCGAGCATCGATAAAGAATATTATGCAACACTCATCATCGCCTCTCTGGAAGGTGCCATTATGATGAGCAAACTGAGAGGTAATGATGAAGATATAAAACGTGTAATCACTCATTTAGACTCTCAACTGATGGAAATAGAATTGTAATTTTTTTTAAACCAGTAGATACCAATTGGTATCTACACAAAAAGAAAAACCATGACAAAACAAATCCTCTCTAAACTGATCGGCTTGTATTTAAATATACTGGCCTATGTCTTTCCGAAAATAGCGGCTCGTAAGGGCTTTCAGCTATTCTGTCATCCCTTTCGCACGCCACTCAAAAATTATCAACATCAATTTTTGAATTCGGCAGACTTGTTTTCGTTTGACCACGATGGTGTCACCATTCAAGGTTATCGCTGGGGAAATGGTGAGAAGAAAATTCTTTTTCTACACGGATGGCAGAGTCATACCTTTCGTTGGAAAGCACATATAGAGGCGTTATCAACAGAGGAATATTCAATTTACGCGATCGATGCTCCGGGCCACGGACTTTCGGGCGGACAATATCTTTCTGTTCCCTATTACAGTGCGGTGATTCAACAATTAGTAGGAAGCATTGGAAATGTTCATGCTATTGTTGCGCATTCAGTCGGAAGCTTTGCTTCGCTTCATGCATTTCACCAGAACCCGGATTTACCTATAAATAAATTAGTACTGCTCGCTCCTCCTGGTGAGGCAAGTGATTTTATTGAATTCTATCAGCAGAGTCTAAACTTATCATCAAGAACAATTGGTCTGGTGCTCGGTCAGTTTGAAAAGGAATTCAAAAATCCGATCACCTATTTCTCGACTCAAAAGTTTGCGGCAGATGTTCCAGTTCAAGGTCTTATCATACACGATGAAGAAGATTTAGAAACTCCTTATCACTATGCTGTTCAGATCAATGAACGCTGGAAAGCATCCACACTCATCACAACAAAGGGACTTGGTCATAATTTAAAATCGAAGGAAGTATTGAAAGCGATTGTCGATTTTATTTCGCAGCCAGAACATCAACCTGTTATGATGGTGAACAAAAACTTAGTTTTGGAATAAGAAACAAAAGCTCTATTTCGGTTGAGGAAATCTATTTCTGAAATCAAAGACAAGAGGTGATGCCCCGTTCTTTTCGAGGTAATCTAATTTTTCAACGGCTTCTTCAACGGTAGGAAATTGTCCTTGAGGTACCCACCACATGGCGGTGTGCACTTTTCCATAGGTATGAAACCACTCGCGTCTGCGCTTTAGAAAATCAGTATGAAACGTTTTGTAGACATAACGCTCTAATGATTCGATGTTTTCCCAAACGGACATGTTAATGATGATTTGTTCATCATTGTAAGGATTGAGATTGGTTGCATTGTTACTTTCGTCTTTCAAGCGCCACACAAAACCCTCACTGCTCTCGGCTAAATTGTTAACACGATCTAAATTATCAACGAACTCTTTCATAATAGGATCGTTAATGTTTACACCTTTCATTCGCGCTACATTTATTTCAGCGAGTTGAAATACATTTTCATTATCTTTCATTTCAATTTATTTTTCCACGAAAATAGAGTGCCTATGAAAACCGGTCAAGAAGTAACAAAAAGGTTACTGGTTAAAAGATCAGGAAATGCCGATTTAATCTATCAGTGTTCTGTAATTGCTGCAATCAAAGCCTTTGGAACAAAGTGGAAACCCTGCATACTTTGTTACCTCACAGAAAAGCCCATGCGCTACAATGAGCTCTATAGAATCATTCCCAACATCAGCCGAAAAATATTATCAGAGCATTTGGATGAACTTGAAAAGGATGAATTGATAATCCGAACTCAGTATGATGATAAACTTCAAAAGGTTGAATACAGTTTATCCGAAAAAGGAAAATCGTTGATGCCTCTTCTAGAGCAATTACAAAACTGGGGGATGGAGAATATTAAAGGCGTGTTAACTATTCAGGAAATGCTTTCGGCAACATTGTATCAGACATCAGACAAGACTCTCGAGAAAGTTAATTAATCACTTGACGCCTGATTGCCACGAATGCAATTTCCCAGCTGATCACGCAGATCAAAAGACACGCAGATTTCGCAGATTAAATTTCACAATGGCTTAAGCCTCTGCTCTTAATGTATTGCCACGAATCCATGAATTAAAATGCACACTGATCAGCGTGATCTGCGGAATCTGCGGGAAAAGAATTCATTCACTCCTCAACGACTCAGCAGGATTAGCAACTGCAGCCTTGATCGATTCATAGCTTACTGTTAACCACGCTACAAATAGCGAAGCCAGAAAAGCGAAAAGGAAAATACTCCAATGAATATCGATATGGTATGCGAAGCCTTCAAGCCACTGATTCATGCCGAACCATGCCAGCGGTATGGCAAATAGTGTTGCGATCAGAATGGGCTTTGTAAAAGTTTTGGATAGTAAATACACTACATGAAAATCGGACGCGCCCAATACTTTGCGCACACCAATTTCTTTTGTACGTCTCTCTGCAAGGAATGCGGATAGTCCATACAAGCCGAGACATGAAATAAAAATAGCCAGCCCGGCAAATACAGTAAACAAACTACCCAACCTTTGTTCCGCTTTATATTGATTATCGATTTCCTGATCTACAAAATTATAGCTGAACGGATATTCCGGATTCAGTTCTTTTACGATTTTCTCCATCGCTTTAATTGCAGTTTCTGTTTGTCCTGCCTTGGCGCGAACAACAGCAACTCCTCCCCAGGTATTGAGGCGGAGAATAAGGGGTTCAATGGGTTTTTGAATGGGCTTGAAATTAAAATCTTTCACCACACCTACAATTACTCCTTTCTTTTGCCAAAACGTAACACTCTTTCCAACGGCAGTCGCAACGTCCATACCCATGGTAGCCACTGCCCTTTCATTCAAAATGAGGTTCGATGTGTCAGCTCTGAATTCTTTTGAAAAACCGCGGCCACTGAGTATGGTGAGATTAAATACATCAATAAAGTTTTCATCGATTGCTGCATTTGAAAACAGCGGTTGAGCATCCGGAGATTTGCCTTCCCATTCGACACCAATTGTTGCGTTTGTTAGATTGGTAGGTATATCCGAAACAAAGGCAAACTCGCTGGTTAATGAATTCTGTTCGAGCGATGATCGAAACGTTTGGTATTTATTCCAGAGTTCTCCCGTCATTGATGTGTAGATCAGATTTTCTTTATCGAATCCAAGGTTGTGTGTGCGGATGAATTGAAGTTGATTGTAGATGACAGTTGTTCCCACCAGCAACGTAATTGAAACCGTAAACTGAACCACTACCATGGTGTTTCTAAATACACTACTCGCTGCACCTGATTTTAAATTTCCCTTCAACACTTTTGCCGGCACAAAGCCTGACAAGAAAAGTGCAGGATAGCTGCCCGCGATTAAACCGGTAATTAAGGTAATCGCCAACAGGCTCGACACCAGTTTTATATTCAGAAAATTAATCGATAGATTTTTTCCTGCCAGATCATTAAAGGACGGAAGTGTGACAATCACAATAAGCACTGCCAGTAAAAGTGCGATAAAAGCAATCAGCGATGACTCCGCCAAAAACTGACGAATGAGTTGAAAACGCATAGCACCTGCAGCCTTACGTAAACCTACTTCCTTCGCTCTCCGCGCGGAACGTGCCGTGGCAAGATTCATGAAGTTGATACAAGCAACAGCCAAAATAAAAATACCAACAATAATAAAAATGTAAACGTATTGAATGTTGCCACCGCCAGGAACATCGGCCATCAAATCGGAATACAGGTGAATTTCATTGAGTGGTTGCAAATGAAAATCTACTTTGAGATTCGGCTCATTTGCTTTGTAGATTTCTTTGAAACGGCTTTCGAGCTTTGCTATTGTTGCAGGAGTAGCATCAACATTATCATTGAGTTCTACATAGGTATAGAAATTGAAATTGTCCCAGATGTTTTCTTTAAGGTCACGCTCCGTGCGAGCGAGGAAAGACATGGGCTGAACAAAGTCAAATTGAAGATGGGAGTTCTCCGGTATGTTGGCCAGTACTGCGGTAACGACAAAATCATCTTTGTGATTCTTGCGGATCGTTTTACCTAACGCATCTTCATTGCCAAAATACTTTTTAGCCATCTTCTCTGTGATTACAATTCCTTCCGGTTGCTGAAGAGCCGTTGCGGCATTTCCTTGGATGAACTGAAAGGAAAAGAATTCGAAAAAATTGGAATCGGCAAATAGAATTGCTTTCTCTTCGAACATCCGATCCTCTACTTGCATCAGATCGGTGCGGTAGGCATTGAGCCGGATTGAATTCTTTATTTCCGGAATTTCATTTTTAAATGCATGGGCCAACGGTGCTGATGAAACCGCAGCGTGTACATCCAGCTCCATTAAACTCGCGGTGACGCGATAAATACGATCGGCCTTAGCATGAAACCGGTCATAACTCAATTCATCCTGAACCCACAGCATGACGAGGATACTGCAACTCATGCCAATGGCAAGACCAGCAATGTTAATAAATGAAAAAGCTTTGTGCTGAAGCAAATTGCGGAAAGCAATCTTTAGGTAATTCTTTAACATGGGAAATCCGGTTAAGTCTTAATAATTACCTGTAAGACTCCGATTTATGGCAAAGGGTACATCGGAAAGTGAAAAATTTATTAAAAAATTTGCCAATTCACCCGGAGGAGGTGATTCTGCTCTAAGTTTTTTGAATTTTATGAAGAAAAGCTGTTAATGATCACCCTCTTGAGTATGCAATTACCCTGGAAATTCAAATACAACAGATTTTCTTAAATTGCTTATCTCAATGGACAGCCTAATGGAACAAAAGATATTTGAATCGCCTTCCGCAGTCGTGTACTACGTTGCGGATAAAACCCTTGGTAAAATTGTATGGCGTGGGTCGCTCACTCCGGAAGAATATAAGAAACCGTTTCTTGCCTTAATTGATCTGGCGAAGAAGGGAACATCGGTAACACGTTTTATGTCAGACATACGCAACCAGGGCGTTGTGTCACCAGAGAGTCGCAAGTGGTTTGAGAAAGAGATGGTGCCGGCTGCCATAGCCAATGGTTTGAAGCGTGCGGCCGTTATTTCCGGAAGCAATGCCTTTAAAACGTATTACATTAATCTTATTCTCCGCTCCGTTAATAAGTTTAACCTACCCTTTAAGATTTTTAATGACGAGGAGAAGGCGATTGATTTCCTTATGAAGGAGAGTTAGTTAGTAATTGGAAATCCGTTGTTGGTAATCGGTATTCGGTGATCTACGAATTTAAAGTTGGTATGCGCTTATCGGTTATAGGGGGATTCATTAATCCAATGGAATCCTCTGTTTAATAAAAGGAAATCATTTTTTCTCATCGTGACAAAAACGGAGTCGCCATAGGCTTTACCTTTCAGTTTATATAGATCGCCTTCGTTTACATAGTTAAACTCGTATACCTTGCTTGAGTCAGTATACAAGAATTCCATGGTATGCTTCACGGTATCGGCTGAAAACATGTAATGAATTTTGGCGTTATCCATATATTCCAGCGATGCGTATCCTGCCTGGCTCACAATTATTTTATTTAAACATCTAGTACTATTCCGTAACGGTGGAATCGTGTCGCGGTTGACGACATGTAAGTCAACATTGTAAATTCCATACAGGAATGGTTTGGGTACAGCATCGCCCCATTGCTTTCGGATATACTGCGCATTTAGGAACTGATATCCCAATACCAAAACGATCACAACAGCTTTCACAATGCTAAGTGTAATATTCCATTTTCGTTTTTTGAAAATAGGTTCCCTTGCTTCTGGTTCAGTCGGTTTATTCAGTATCAGAAAATTCAGAAGTCGTCTTGCATCAGGCGCCAATAGAAATAGAGTCAAAAAAAGCAAGTGAATGGAAAGTAATTTTACAGGAACATCATACGTAAAATTCAATATCACAATGTTGCTCATCACACCTATCGTAATGAATGCACCCAACATTTTGGTTCGTCTGAAGAACAACAGGAAACCACCCAGTGCTTCACAAAATCCGGTGAAGAAATTATACGCTGTTGAAAATCCCATGAACGTCCAGAGTAAACCCATTGGTGATGAATTGCCATAGGGCTGAGTCAAGCGCTCCAGGAACGGAAAGGGAAATTGTGTTTTAAAAACTTTTGCAAATCCATACCCGATCAGAACCAACGCCAGATAATATCGAACGATCACGGTTAGCCAATAGAAGAGTTTACTGTAATTCTGTCTTCTCCAATCCAGTATCGACCAGATCATCATACCAATTGCCGAGAGCAATGCGATGACTAATACCTGAACATAATTCCATGTGGTGTCACCACTGCCGTTGGGTAACACCGTTATACTTTCGTTTAAATTGAGAATATACTTGCCCGTCCACTCGATCAAGGGTGTCCATAACATATCAACTGGAAATGTCTCCAATCCAAAGGGAAACATGTAAAGGATGAAGTAGATGAAAAGAAAACGAAAAATAATTTTCGTTCCGATGTTCCAGTCTTCTATTAACGCATTATTCATTTCAAAAAGATTTTGTGATATAGTTAAAAGTTAACCTTTAATGGTCTTGGCCTGAAAGGTTCTGCAATCGCCCAATTAACTTTTAACCATTAACTTTTCCGCCAATCAAAACTTCAACTCACTCAACTTTATTATTCGGCTTATTCTCTCTTTGCCAGAGACATCATGAATCTGCATGGTGATTTCAGGATCGGGTAAACTCCAATCGATCTTTAGAAGTCCAAAATGATTTTCCATAACTGCGCCATCAATGCGATTATCATTGGGGGCAGCGAAATCCCACGTGGAGGTAATGCCGCTGGCAGTTACATCATACAACGGATAAAGACCTGGCTCAACCAGTTTTGATATTTCCGCATAATGCACATCGCCTGAAATAAAAATCACACCTTCCGCTTTTGTTTTCTTGATCAGTTCCACCATGCGTTTTTGTTCGTGTGGAAAATTAGCCCATGCTTCATAACCATTATGCGTAATGCTAAACTGTGTGCTTGAAGCCATGATGCGTAAATCAGCAGGTACTTTTAATTGCTCTTCCATCCAACGCCATTGTTCCTCGCCCATCATCGTAGAGTCGGCAGTGGTATAAGGAGAATAATCCATCGCATAATTGAAACGTGCATCACCTTTGCGATTGCCGTTGTATGGAAGAAGCTTATCGCGAAAAGTTCGAAGATCAGGAAAAATGATTTGAATTTTCTTTCCAGCCTGATCCAAATATGCGGTATGATAAATCCCCTCATGTTGACGAATGGTGGAATCACCCTGATCACCAAAGAAGTTCAGAAAAATTTCTTTCGACTCTTTCTTAAAGGGATAATGTCTGCCGGAATCATTCCAGCCAAAATCATGATCGTCCCAAATGGCATATATCTTAGTCGATGCTTTTAGTTTTTGAAATTCAGGTTTTGCGCCCAGCATGTCATAGTCCATCTTTAGTGTATCCATGCTATAGGTATCAGCATAAATGTTATCACCGAGATACAGAAAAACATCCGGCTTCTTTTCTACCACACGTTCCAACACCGGTTGTGGATTCCGCTGATCGCCACACGAGCCAAAAGCAATGGTAGTTATTGAAGAAGTTGAATTATCTGAATTGTCTTCTTTCTTTTTAGAGCATGACTGGAAAAGCAATGCAGCAGTTGCGATGATCAGGATTTTTTTCATGGATTATCTGGTTAAGAATATCAAATAATATCGTTCGTTACAGTTTCAAATTTTGATATCAGCTGTTAAACAAGAGTTAAGATTAAAATTTTATTTCATTTTTCCCACCACAGAACCATAAACCTTCTATCTTGAAATTTGAACCTGACCGGATTTGATGACGTCACCTCATTCTGAATCAAAAATAACAACCTGGTTAAAGCAAGCCAATGGATTTTGGTTTACGCTTTATGCTACAGTAGCTGCATTTTGTTTATACACATGCGTTTTTTCATTTCGCAAAACATTTGCCGTAGCAACATTTGATGATTTGTTTTTCCTGGGTAAAAGTTATAAAGTCTGGTTAGTAATAGCTCAAGTGATCGGATACGGACTGTCAAAGTTTATCGGCATTAAATTTATTGCAGAACTGAAAGCACGTTCAAGAGCCACCGGAATTTTATTGATGGTGAGTATTGCAGGATTTTCGTGGTTGCTGTTTGCTATTACCCCTGCACCTTACAATATTATTTTTCTTTTCACCAATGGTCTTCCACTCGGCATGGTGTGGGGAATGGTGTTCGGTTACTTAGAAGGCAGAAGAATGACCGAAGTATTGGGTGCCGGACTTTCAGTGAGTTTTATTTTCTCTGCCGGTCTCGGTAAATCCGTTGGTGGTTTCATTATGCGCGATTGGGGAACATCCGAATATTGGATGCCTTTTGTTGCCTGTTGTTTATTTGCCATCCCATTACTTTTCTTTTTATGGTTATTGAATAAACTCCCCCCTCCATCTGCACTTGATATACAACTTCGCACGAAGCGTGAACCGATGAATGCTGCCGAACGTAAAAAATTTGTACTGATGTTCTGGCCTGGTATTATACTATTTGTCCTTACCTATGTACTGCTCACCACTTTCAGAGAGTTTCGCGATAATTTCTCTGCCGAAGTTTGGAAAACATTGGGGTACGGAAAATCACCAGAAATTTTCGCCTTTACAGAAGGTACTGTAGCCTTAATAGTTTTGATTATAATGAGTAGTTTGATGGTGATCAAAAACAATAAGCTTGCGTTGATGGTGAATCACATCATCATTGCCTTTGGCATGATACTCATTGGCGTCAGTACTTTTCTGTTTGAAATTCAAATCATCAACGCTCCCACCTGGATGATCTTAATTGGACTTGGTTTGTACTTGGGTTATGTTCCGTTCAATAGTATTTTCTTCGATCGGTTAATTGCTGCGTTTCAATATGTAGGCACGGTCGGTTTCATTATGTACATCGCAGATTCTTTTGGATATCTTGGCAGTGTCAGTGCATTATTGTTTAAAGAGTTTAGTCACGCCAAGATTAGCTGGTTGAACTTTTTCATTTCAACAGGTTATCTTGTTTCCGTTGCCGGTACATTGCTGATTATCGGATCGATGATTTATTTTCATCTGCGACATACGCAATGGCAATCCAATCGCGATGCTCAATCTTAACCATCCATTAAAGAGCTGAGTCCTTATTAACTCAACGGATGATTATGCATTTCTTTTGATGCCATTCAAAATCTGCAAATGCTTCCTGCAAGCGCTTCGCAAAATTCTCTTCAGTTTTCCGCAACTAGTTGCGGTCGGTAAGTCTTTCCCAGCGATAACGTCCTGCGTCCTAAAATTTCAAAATAGCAACCTGAATTATCTTGCCTTATTCAAGAATTATGAGCTCTGAAAATGTTTCTATCAATTCAGTTCAGATTGAGGCTGAGATTTGTTAAATTAAAGTTATCCCTCGAAGTGAACTTTTAATCAAACTATAAACTCAGATTTATGAAAACGATTAAAACAATGCTTTTTATTTTCTTAAGCTGTCTCACGTTAACCTTGCAGGCTCAAAAAATCGGATTAGTACTGGATAGTTATGTCTCTGACCGATGGTATCTGGATAAAAAACTAATAGCGGAAAAAATTAAAGCGCTGGGAGGTGAATGTATTGTGGAAGTTGCCAACGGTGATGCCGCAGAACAAGTCAATCTTAGCAAAAAACTAATTAAGCAGGGCGTTAAGGTACTGATCGTGGTGGCGGTTGATGCCGTTAAGTCAGCTGAAATAGTAGCCATAGCAAAGGAAGCGCATGTTCCCGTAATCTCTTACGACCGATTGATTATGAGTAATGACATTGCTCTGTACATCTCTTATAACAATACGAAAGTAGGTGAACTGCAAGCCCAATACATGCTCGACCGATTTCCAACAGGAAAATATGTTTTACTCAACGGACCGGTTAGTGACAACAATGCAGTTCAAATCAGAAACGGTCAAATGAAAGTACTACAACCTTCTATTAGCAATGGCAAAATCAAACTTTTAGCCGATTTTATTCTTAGTGAGTGGGGCGAAATCGAAGCACTCATGAAAATGGATGAGTTCTTTTCTTCCTCTGAAGAAAAACCAGAGGTAGTAATTGCAGCCAACGATGCCCTGGCTGATGGTACCATTCAGGCTTTACCACCAGACCTGGATCGAAAAATCGCGATGACCGGACAAGATGCAGATTTAAGTGCAGTTCGATACATCATTTCCGGAAAGCAAACCATGACGATTTATAAACCTATTAAGCCGCTTGCCTATATGGCTGCGGAGTTGGCTTTTAAACTTGCAAAAGGCGGAGATGCTGTTGGTAAAACAAAATTCCAAAGTGGAAGCATTTCAGTGGATGCTATATTTCTCGATCCAATTGTTGTTAATAAAGCTAATTACAATGAGACGGTAGTAAAGGATGGCCACGTTAAAGCATCAGAATTAATCTTACGTCAGAATTAAGCTGTATCATCTTTATTAATCATGAAAATAGCCACCGTTTAACGGTGGCTATTTTTTTTACAAAGTTAAGTATAAGACACATTGAGAATCGATAAAATAAAAAGCGGTCTCCCTACTTTCAAAAGGAGACCACTTTATAATTTCTGGTAAGTCTTTATTAACTCAACTGATGATTATGCATTTCTTCCGATGCAATTCAAATCAGTGAATCCTTCTTCCAAACGTTTCACAAAATTCTCTTCGCCTTTACGCATCCAGTTACGGTTATCATAGAATTTTTTGTTGGGCTTATCTTTCCCTTCCGGATTACCGAGCTGTGATTGCAAGAAGGCTTCATTCTTCTTGTAGAATCCAAGAACACCTTCCCAGAATGCCCACTGCATATCGGTATCAATATTCATTTTGATAACACCATAGTTTAGTGTTTCAGTAATTTGTGCTTTTGCCGAACCACTTCCGCCATGGAACACAAAATATACGGGCTTCTTATCAGCACCTAAACCAAGTTTATCTGCAATATATGTCTGACTGTTTCTTAAAATCTCAGGACGCAACTCTACGTTACCCGGGCTATACACACCGTGAACATTACCGAAAGATGCAGCCACCGTAAACAATGAACCTACTTTACTCAAGGCCTGGAAAGATTGATAAACATCATCCGGTTGAGTGTATAACTTTTCGTTTTCTACCCCTGAATTGTCAACACCATCTTCTTCACCACCGGTGATACCCAATTCAATTTCAAGGCTCATACCCAACTTGGAAATGCGCTTAAAGTATTCAACAGATATTTCGATATTTTCATGCAAAGGTTCTTCGCTAAGATCAAGCATGTGAGAGCTAAAAAGTGGAACACCATTCTTTGCTTTATACTCTTCGCCCGCAGTTACCAATCCATCAATCCATGGCAACCATTTTTTTGCAGCATGGTCCGTATGCAACACCACCGGTACTCCATAATGTTTGGCAACTGTGTGAACATGCAAAGCACCACTGATGGCGCCCGAGATATTAGCCTGAAGGTTTTCATTTGGCATACCTTTACCGGCATAAAACTGAGCTCCTCCGTTGCTGAACTGAATAATAACAGGAGAGTTTACTTTGCGCGCTGTTTCCAACACGGCATTAATGGAACTTGTACCTGAAACATTTACGGCAGGCAACGCGAATTTATTTTCTTTCGCATCGTCATAGAGGTTCTTTAATTCCTCGCCAAATAATACTCCGGCTCTGTATTTCGTCATGGTGGTAAATTTAATTCGGGTGCAATAATAACATTCTTAGTTCTAAAGACCACGCGCAATTTTCTATTAGTTTAATAGAGTTGGTCAATCTTTTCTTTGTTGGAAATGGCAATTTAAAGGTAAAACTTCATTTCTAGACCGTTCACACGTTTGAAGAAGACTAAGGTAAATCAAACTATTGTTCAATTTAAACACTCTATAGGAGGAAGGGAAATAAAAAAGGTAGCCACTCGTTGTAGCTACCTGATTATGTAGTGAGCCTGCAGGGATTCAAACCCCGAGTCTTCTGATCCGTAGTCAGATGCTTTATTCAATTAAGCTACAGGCCCAAAAAGGTAAAGAATGATGTATTCCTGTGTTTTGGACTGCAAATGTAAAGAATAAATTTAGTCGGCAAAACACTTAGGTTTTGCCCTGACAACAAAAAGGGTAATTTTGGGACTTTATTAAATAATCGATTGAACCTCAGCGCATGATCAGGAAAATAAGTTTACTCATAGTTTTTATCGGATTACTCTCCCCTGCTTTCAGTCAGGAAAAAACCACAAAGAAAACATCAGCTCGGCCCGACATCCCCGGAACTTTCGTAGTTGAGTTTGGATTCAATCAGGCTATCAAGCCATCCACTAATTTTAAGCTTAACTTTTTTGGGTCAACTGCATTCAATCTCTATTATCAATACGAATTCAGGATTTTAAAGTCGCACTTCAGTATAGTGCCGGGTATTGGTTTTAGCCTTGAGCGCTATAAATTCCAAAATGGGTATGTCCTTACAAATTATCCTGGCACTGATTCAGTGAAGATGATCACCCGCTCACTTGGTGGAATTGCAGGCGGATTTACTTCACTGAAAAAATCGAAGCTCGTCACTAACTATTTCGAAGTTCCTGTTGAAATAAGGTATAACCTCAATCCTGACGATCCTGCGCGAAGCTTTAAAATTTCCTTTGGAGGAAGAGTTGGATATCTGTTTGACTCATACACTAAAGTGAAATACCATGAAGATGGTGAAAACAAGAAAGTGAAAGACAAGCAGAATTTTAATCTTTCACAATTACGCTATGGATTAACCGGAAGAATTGGTTTTGGAAGCTTCAGCATCTTCGGATATTACAACCTCAATCCTCTGTTTGAAAAGAACAAAGGTCCAGTAACGAATGGAGTGAGAAACGATTTCAATACCTACACCATCGGGCTTTCCCTG
>JBDTTT010000098.1:0-20944 GCA_039930485.1 Chryseolinea sp. | reverse complement strand
TACTGAAATCGACCGATCATTGAGTTTAGGATTTTCAACAAAGGGGAGTTCCTGGAAAAGACCAAACGATCAACTTGGAATTGGAACAGTTGTAAGTGGCCTTTCAAGTTACCATCGTAACTATTTGGCTGCCGGTGGAGTTGGCTTCATTATAGGAGATGGAGCACTGAACTATAAAAATGAATGGGTTACAGAGCTCTTCTATAAGGTTAATCTATTTTATAGTGGATTTTACCTGACACCCAATTATCAATTTGTTGTAAACCCTGCATTTAATAAGGATCGTGGCCCGGCTCACATTATTGGCATAAGAGCACATGTTGAATTTTAGCTTTTATTTGCAACAACTTCTTTAGATAAATAAAAACTGAACATCTAGGTAATTCTTCGACCTGAATGATTTATTAAAAAAGAAATAAAAGTTTTCTGTGGCAAATAAAATACAAGAGACGCAAGTTAAATGCGTCTCTTGTATTTCTAAACGATCATTATTGTATTTGAAATGCAATAGGCAAACTGTACTTTACTTGAACAGGTTTACCATGTTGTTTACCTGGAACCCACTTTGGCATGGATGAAACAACACGAATGGCTTCATCGCGAAAACGCTGATCTACTTCTTCACCTGGTGCATCTGTAACACCTACCTCGCGTACATCTCCAGCCTCTGTAATGACAAAGTCAACAAACACAGTACCTTCCAATTCTTCTTTCTGCGCATCTTCCGGAAATTGAATGTTATCACTTAAGTACTTCATCATGGCTTTCTTTCCACCCACAAAAGAAGGATCTACTTCGGCTTTATTATAAATCATTTTCCCGTCTGAGTTAACATACGTAGGACTGGTTTTAATTCGCTCTTCAAACTCCAGTCTTCTGCGTTCTTCGCGCGCAGCGGTTTGCTTATCAATTAGTACTCTTTTTTCAGCAAGCGTCAGTTTAATTTCCGCATTTTTTGCCTCTGTTTGATTCGCTACAGAATCTTCGTGTGTTGACGACATGTCATTATTTTCTGTCGACTTAGATCCACAGGCTTGTGCGACAATCAGGGATACCGCTAAAAGAACCATATTCAAAAATTTTCTCATAATAGTGTTGTTAATTTTCAACATTACCTATGCAAGGAGTAAATACAGTGCCATTTCTGCAAAGCTTTGTATTGAACCATAACACGCTATTCCTTAATGAAGTGCTATGAGTGATGGGTAGACTTCTCTACATCAATACACCCCAATGGTGTGAAATAGCAAGGCAATGTCAAATTGCAAATTTTCTTATCTACCTTTCGCCATCATGAAAACAATACGATTTCAAGCACCAAAAAACAACCTTCAGATTGACCTTAGCGAACAAGATATATTGCACACGATTGAGTTTGAGCCTGAACAGTTGCTGCAGTTAGAAAAGCTTTCAAATGATGAATTAACCAATTTCAGATTTATTCTACCTTTTGGTGAATACATGTTTGAGCTGGCCGATACAAATTTTATAAAACAAGCGGTGAAGGATAATGCTTTAAGAATAGAGTATTACGATCCGTATGAAGACATTATTGTGATTAGAAGTGGAGAAGGTGACAGTAACAGCACCAAGCTCATTGAAGTATACTAAGTCATTGATTAATCTTCTAATAAATATTTCCCATCCCCGTTCATCGCATTTATTATCTTCCTGATAAACTTCAATACCATAATACATATTCAATCGAAATGCATTAATCAATTGTATATGCAAACTGATAGTCATTAATGAAAAGAACCATTATTCTATATGGATTAGCGCTGGCAATTTTGTTGTTTCTGATGCAGTGGCTTCAGTTTCGGTTTATTGTTCGTGATCTCTCGCTTGAGTTTTACCTTGGTGTAGTGGCGATTATTTTCACCATCATTGGCATCTGGGCCGGGTTGAGATTAACGAGGCCAAAAACGAAAGTCATTTTAAGGAGCGATTTCAATTTCAATGAAATCGAATTCAATCGGCTGGGAATCAGCAAACGCGAACTGGAAGTACTTCAATTAATGTCTCAGGGATTTTCAAATCAGGAAATTGCTGACAAGCTTTTTATCTCACTCAATACTGTTAAGACACACTCTTCAAATCTGTTTCTAAAACTGGAGGTTAAGCGAAGAACTCAGGCCATTCAACGCTCAAAAGAATTAATGCTGATTCCATAAAGTAAGTCCAAAATTTCAGTCATTTCCGACCACACTTTAGAAGGATTTCTCTAACTTTTGAAACAATCATCCTTTCGGGTGAATGGAAAAGCTTGTTTCTGTTGGTATTTCGCCTCAACAAAACAAAAACCATTATGAAAAAAATCGTATTCACTTTCGGTTCCATTGCCGGTGCTATTGTTGGAGGTCTAATGTTCGCCACTTTTCCACTGGGACAAAACGGAACTATAAGTTTCGAAAACAGCATGCTGGTGGGATACACCACCATGATTATTGCGCTGTCAATGATTTTCTTTGCAATAAAGTCCTACCGGGACAATCAACTGAATGGCACAATTAGTTTTGGAAAAGCGTTAGTCGTTGGCTTATGGATTACATTAGTTGCGGCCATTATTTATGCTCTTACATGGGAAGTAATGTACAACACAATTGCTTCCGATTTTGCAGAAAAAATGATCACTCACTCTGTTGAGAAAATGAAAGAGGCAGGAGCCACAGTTGAGGAAGTAATGACCAAGAAGAAAAAAATGGAAGCGGATTTTGAATGGTATAAAAATCCAATCCTTCGGTTTGGCATGACGATAATGGAGATTGCTCCGGTTGGAGTTCTCATCTCCCTAATTTGTGCAGCCTTACTTCGCAAGAAGGAATTCCTACCTTCAGCAAACAAAAATTAAAACTACAAAAACAGATCTCGTAAAATAAAAATTCAATCATTCGACAAGTACCAAATCCAATCTTAAAAAAAATATTAATATGAAACGTGTTACCGGACTAGGTGGAGTTTTCTTTAAGTCAGAAGATCCAAAAGAATTAAAATCATGGTATGAAAAACACCTTGGTGTAACCGAAGTGTTCAAGTGGGTTGATCTGGAAAAGCCACAAGCCCCGGCTCCTGCACAAACTATCTGGAGTCCTTTTAAAAAAGATTCTACTTATTTTTCTCCAAGTGAAAAATCATTCATGTTCAATTACCGCGTTGATAACCTGGTTGAGCTTCTGAAAGTATTGAAGGAAGAAGGTGTTCAGGTTGTGGGTGAAATAGAAGAGCATTCATACGGAAAGTTCGGATGGATTATGGATCCGGAAGGAAATAAAATTGAATTATGGGAACCGATTGATTGATGATGGATTGTAGTATACTGCAATGATCACCCAAATGTGGGGATGTTTACCATAGCATGGTCTCTTCTGTAACCATTTGAAACTTTTGACGTCTTTACGTCATCTAGTTAAATAGTACTAACACCTCTCCTATGCTCAAGAATCTGATCACCATTGCCTTTCGCACCATTCGCAAAGACAAAACCTACAGTGCAATCAACATTTTAGGTTTAACCATCGGTATCACCTGCAGTCTCTTCCTGCTGATGTACATACTCGATGAAGTCAGTTATGATCGCTACCATACCAATGCAGACAACATCTATCGCATTGTTTCCAACATTAAAGAACCCGATAACGCCTTTACCTGGGCGGTTGCGCAAAAACCAATGGCCGTAGAACTCCGCGACAATTATCCGGAAGTAAAAAATGCTGTGCGCTTCGATGGTATGGGAAAGATACTTTTCAAACACAATGAAAAAGAGTTTAATGAAACTGATTTCTATCAGGCTGACTCAACGGTGTTTAAAATGTTTAGCTATAAATTTTTGGCAGGTGATGTGAATACGGCCCTTGATAATCCGTTCTCGATTGTACTTTCTGAAAAAACAGCAAAGAAATATTTTGCCGATGCCACATCCGCCATTGGACAGTCGCTTCTAACGATCAACGGTGAAGGTAAAGCCGAAGATTTTAAAGTGACTGGTGTTATTGAAGACGTTCCTTTGAATTCTCATTTTCGCTTTGATGCGCTGATCTCTATGAATTCATATCCTCAGAATCAAGGGGGCTGGGGCGGCTTTGGAGTTTCTACATACATTCAGCTTCCAGAAGGTTATGACCTTTCAAAAATGTATGCCAGCCTGGATACAATCGTCAAACAAAAAGTGAATCCAATCTTTGAACAATATGGCGTTAGTGTAAAATATGAATTACAAAAAATAACCGATATCCACCTTCATTCTAAAATTCAGGATGAAGCAGAGGCCGGTGGCGATATTTCATACATCTATATTTTCAGTGCTGTGGCTGCTTTTATGCTCATCATTGCTTGTATTAATTATATGAATCTGGCAACTGCACGATCCGCGAACCGCTCGAAAGAAGTTGGTATCCGAAAAGTGATGGGCTCACAACGGTTTCAACTATTGGCGCAATTCATAACGGAATCAATCCTGATGACCTTTCTTGCTCTTACCATTAGTTTGATTTTGATATATGCTTTGCTCCCTGCGTTTAATACCTTGGCAAATAAGCAACTTCCGTTCTCTTATATTCTTCAACCCACTGTGTTGTTGAGTCTTATCGGTGTAATGTTGTTTATTGGTATTGCAGGCGGAAGTTATCCGGCATTTTATCTTTCTGGTTTTAACCCAGTGCAAGTATTAAAGGGTAAGCTTGCATCAAAAGGAGGAAGTGTAATATTCAGAAAAGTGCTGGTTGTATTTCAATTTGGTATTTCCATTTTCATGCTCATCTCTACCTTGGTTGTATTCGATCAGCTTCAATACATGCGGAACAAAGATTTAGGTTTTGAGAAGGAGCGCGTTGTGCGATTAAATCTTAACGAAAGGGAATTACGCAACAAATCACAGGTATTACTCGATGCCTTAAAACAAACAAAAGAAGTTTCGGGAATTGGAATGGCGAACTCCTCTCCTGGAGAAGGTATTGGAAAATATTTATTGAAGGTAGAAGAAGACGATGGCAAGCTCAGCGACAGAGGGGTGGATTTATTTGGTGCTGATTTTGACTTCGTAAAAACAATGGGAATGACCATTGTAACAGGTCGCGATTTCTCTCGCGATATTACTTCTGATACTACCTATGCCGTATTGGTAAACGAAGCCATGGTTGCACGCATGGCATGGAAAGACCCTATCGGCAAGAAATTTATTTTTCAGGGCGGTGGACCTGATGGAGCACCTATTGAAAAACGTGTTGTAGGGGTTATCAAAGATTACCATCAAAATTCATTGTACGATGAAATTGAACCATTGATGATTTATGTAGACAAGCGCACCAACTATGTATTTGTTCGCACAGAAGAAGGAGATGTTCGTCAATCGCTCACAGCCATTGAAAATACCTGGAAGAAAATATTTCCAAGCTTCCCGTTTGAATATGTATTCCTAGATCAGGATTTTAATTCGCAATACAAAGCCGATGAAAAACGAAGCCAGATTTTCACGGCCTTTTCAAGTCTTACCGTTTTTATCGCTTGCCTGGGATTGCTGGGATTGGCCGCCTTTACAACCGAACAACGCACAAAAGAAATAGGTGTGCGCAAAGTAATTGGCGCCAACGTAAGCGGGTTGGTATTTTTAGTATCAAAAGAATTTTTCTTACTTGTTAGCATCGGTATGGTTTTGGCATTTCCATTTGCATGGTACTTTACCGATAACTGGCTTCAAAACTTTGCCTATCGCATCGATTTAAAAGGCGAGTGGCCAACGTTTATTATATCAGCTTTGCTAGCATTTGTTATTACACTTACCACAGTAGGGTATCATGTCATCCGTGCAGCTTCGGCCAATCCGGTGACTGCGTTGCGGGATGAGTAAATAGATAGTAATCCTGAACCCCTGGGCTATGAGTGCTACGGGGTTTAGGAATTACCATTCCGGCTTGCGTTCATTATCTTTAAAACATATCTTGAGAAAATATCAAATGTTTTAAAGAATTTCTATGGAACCTTATGACGTGATTTACCTTCTCCTCTTTGTCCTCGTAATCATTTTTGTAATCTCCATGTTTGTTACGGTGCAGCAAGGCAACATTGCTGTGGTGACTGTTTTTGGAAAGTACAGGCGTATTCTACGGCCCGGGTTGAACGTGCGTGTTCCGATCATTGAAAAAATTGATTCCAGAATTTCAATACAAAACCGATCGGTGGATTTATCTTTTCAGGCAACCACCATTGATCAGGCCAATGTAAATTTCAAGGCCATGCTGTTATTCTCTGTTTTGAATCAGCATGAAGAAACCATCAAGAATGTGGCTTTCAAGTTTATGGATGAAAAGAGTTTTACAACTGCTCTCATCCGAACCATTGAAGGATCAATTCGAAGTTTTGTCGCCACAAAAAAACAACCCGAAATTCTTTCATTGCGAACTGAAATTGTTCTGGAGGTAAAACGCCAGCTCGATCAGACTCTGGAAGGATGGGGTTATCACCTCATCGACTTACAGTTAAATGATATTGCGTTTGATGAAACCATCATGAAATCAATGGCGCGCGTAGTGGCTTCTAATAACTTAAGGGCTGCAGCAGAAAATGAAGGCCAGGCTTTGTTGATTACCAAAACAAAATCAGCAGAAGCAGAAGGTAATGCCATTAAGATTGCAGCTGAAGCAGAAAAAATAGCTTCTCAATTACGCGGACAAGGTGTTGCGCTTTTCCGGGAAGAGGTAGCAAAGGGTATGTCTCATGCCGCAAAGGAAATGGAAAGCGCCAATCTTGATTCTTCTTTTATTCTTTTCTCCATGTGGACAGAATCCATCCGCCATTTTGCTGAGGAAGGACAAGGTAATGTAATCTTTCTTGATGGATCTTCTGATAGCATGAAGCGAACCATGCACGAGCTTATGGCAGTTAGTAAAGGTGTTGGTGTTTCTACTGCCGGGCAGGAAAAGAAAGAGAGTGTGAAATAAGGATTAGAAACTGAATTTCTCTACAACTTCAGTGTTCTGTCAATTAGACTAATTCTCCACAATCTCCAAAATCGGTTGCCCCGTACAGCTATTCGGAAATTTAATATTCAACAATATTGATAATGTAGGTGCAATATCGGTGATGGTATGATACTGCGCTGTTGATCCCTTATTAATTCCTTTACCATAAAAAAGTATGGGCACATGCGTATCGTATTTGTAAGGTGATCCATGCGTTGTGCCCTGCACGGATCCGGATTCAATCCAGCCGGGTTGCAGGGTGTAAACGATGTCACCCGAGCGTTGCACATTGTATCCGCGAAAAACGTCTCCCCTATCTCCTTCTTCTCCATAACTACCCTGGCGAAGTATTGCCTCTGTATAATAATTCGAAACACCATCTAATGACATTAAGAATTTACCTACGAGTTCAGTGGCTATAAACATGTCCACTCCCGTTGCTTTTGCATCGTGCTGAAAAGCATCCTGGTTTAAAAAAATCTGGTGGTTGCTCACGTTTGAGATCAGGACTTTGTTCGGGAAGTACGTCAATAGAAATTCGTTGAGTTTTGCTTTCATGTACTCATCGTTAAAGTATCCTCCCGGCATTTTATTGTCCTTCAGATATTGTGGAACATCAGCCACAGCATGATCGGCTGTTAAGAATACGGTATAGTTACCAGCTCCAACTTGCTGATCAAGCTTCTTAAAAAATTCTTCCAGACTTTTGTCCAGTCGCAAATACATATCTTCCAGCTCAACGGCATTTGGTCCAACGGCATGGCCGAGCAAATCCGTGCTGGAATAAGACACGCATAGGAAATCAGTAACATCATGTTTGCCCATCTGCTCATTTACTATAGTGGCTATGGCCATATCGGTAAGCAAATTATTGGCAAAAGGAGTGCTCGTCAAAAGATCGTAGTTGCCATTCTTCAATCTTAATTCACTTAATACATATGGAAATGTCGATTTTAATTTCCCCGTGTATTTCCTTTCATAAGGTGATTCGTCTGGGCCACTTTCAGTGTATTGTTCAATCGGCAATAGTGTATTCCAGGTTTGCGACAGGTATTTATTCGCCAGATTTTGTTCGTTAAATTTTATCGCCCAATCCGGAAGTTTCGTCATGTAATATGTGCTCGAAATAAATTTTCCGGTAAGGCCATCATACCAATACGCAGCATCTGCCATGTGACCCGCAGGTAAAACAGCTCCGCGATCCTTAATGGAGACGCCTATAACTTTTGATCGTTTCTGTGTGTATAATTTTAATTCATCGGTAATGGTAGATGAAAGCATTCGCCATGGGGATACATCTCCATTACCTGTTTCTGTACCAATTGGTTTTTGCAAAGGATCCTCGACACAGTTTACCATCTTACCCAAACGTTTGTGGTAAAAATCATTTCCGATTATGCCGTGAAAAGCAGGTGTCGTTCCAGTGTATACAGATGCATGCCCAGGTCCTGTTATGGTTGGTGCGTAGTTATAGTGTGCATTCTTTAACATGAACCCATCGTTCATCAAACGCTTAAACCCTCCTTCACTATACTTCGAGTAAAAGCGATACAAATATTCCTGACGCATCTGATCCACAATAATGCCCACTACCAATTTTGGACGGTCGTTCACAGGACTTGCCGTTTGGGCCGATACTTGAAAAGAGATCAGAATAATGACTAAAGCAACTATTTTTTGCATGGGATCAAATAAAGGGCGCAATATAAACATTCCAACTTTTGCGAAAATGAATCTGTTATGAAGGGTGTATTAATTATCTGAACAATATATCTTCTCATAGTCATCTTGTTCGTAAACTTCCTTGCGCAGCATACGGCCGGCATGGTCGTAGTAGATCACAACAAAGATCGAAGCTTCTTCTACATGCTTCTCCGTAAAATACATCGGTAATTCGCGGGAACCCACATTAACGATGTCGCTGAAATTGGCGGGAATGATGGCACCTTTGTGATTGTGAATAACACCGTAAGTATTGTCCTGGTGCATAACTGCAATCTTTTCCTGTTGTGTATCCTGAATTAATGAATAGTCTTTTATTCGATCGATTAGAACTTTACCTGACCGAATATCATACAATCTCCACATGAAATTACTTTTCACCATGGCGGCCGTGTCATTCCAATAGCGCACTTCTTCAAACTCAAATTTACTAAGGGGTTTGTTATCCCAACCCACAAAGCCATTGAAACCATCTTTAAAGACGACCAACTTATCAGCAGTGTAAGGAACAATGTTCTTTACATATTCTGGTTTGATTAGCTTTTTCTTTTTGCAATCGAACAAACCGAATTTCATTGCTTTTAAAACAGAAACTGTATTATTCTTCACGCTCCCAATGGCATCAAACTCAATTGGCAATAGAAGTTTTCCATCGCTGCCCACTAGTCCTTTCTTATCTTTTTTGTGAACGATAAACATTCCTTGCCCGGCATATTGGATGCGATCATAAACAACTGCAAAAAGTTTTCTCCCCTCTCCATCAAAAAGTTCTTTGATCTCATCATGTTCCACCAAAAGAAAAGCTGTTGAATCCTGACCCGGAATAAATTCTAGTTTTGCTGGTTGCGAGAAATCAATGCTATAGTAAGGATTGAAATGTATCGTAATACTATCTGGTCGGCTACCTACTGCAAACGGTCCGACAAAATGAATGGTGTCATAAACCGGACTTTGAAATGTGAGATCAACAGGATTGAATAATTTCCACGAAAGTGTATTGGCCTTTACCGATGTCCAAGGTATACTCACTCGCACTTGCTTGAATACTGCAGACTCTTCTCCTCTCTTATTAAAGATTGATGAACCAAATGGAGAAATAGCTAAGGTACCAAAGAAATTATTGGTGAGTTTATGTTTATCAAAACGGATAAACACATCGAGTCGTTGATTCAGGACGCCTTGAAATTCACCGGATTGAACCTGCAATAAATGCTGAGACCATGCTTTTGCATCATCAAATGCGTCAGAGAGCTGAAGCGTTTGGTGATCTGCTACTCTTGCAACGGACTGGATGGTGGCCAATTTAGTTTTATCTCCGTTTTTGAAAAGAATTACATCCTCCACAGTCGAAATTTCATCCCACGAGAAAGGCACTAACATTCTGCCTGATAAAGTCCAAACCGACCATTGATCTTCTTTCTTAATGGCAAGTAGTTTACCGCTCAACAGCCTGGCATCCGTTATACAACTATCACCAACAATGAAACCAGACTTGTGAATTACTTTAACGCAATCACCAATCTGTATTTTTAAAAATCCTGAACCAAGATCAGTAACGTCATGGGCTGCATCTGAAAAAATTACCGATCCAGACCGGGAAATAATCTTATCTGAAAGAACCAATACATCCTCCATAATATCTCCACACCGATAATCATCCGCAATCTCCTCCGATTGAGGTTGAATAATCTCTTCCCCGATGTCATTCATAAATCCAAACGACCCCGCATGAAGAATAGGAACAACATAATGCTTCTCCAACTCTGATACACGTACCAAAGAGTCAGTTTGAAGTAGTGCGTCTTCCAGCAGATCGGCATCGGATGAAATATGATATAGAATATTTAACGCCTGCTTCGCTTTAAAGCTTTGCGGATAATCGTGCAGGAAAGCACGATAGCTTTCTGCGGTTCCGGTTGCTGTGCTGATTTCAAAAATATTTAATTCGGCATCATGACGATAGGGGGACCGAGGGTAAGCTTCTAAAAATGTTTTATAGCTTGACAAATGTTGATCAGCTGTCTTTGCTCTGTAAAGTAGCTTTTCATAAAGTGCTTTTGCCTCGTTAGTCCGAATGGATTCAGGGTACTTTTTGAGATAGTCTTCAAAAGCAACATAGGTGTTCTCATGAAGCGCATCCTGATAGGCAGCCTCATTTCGCAATTCGACTGCATGATCGCGTTGATTTGCCGATGGAAAGCCAGATAGGAAATCCAGGTAAGCACGTTCGGTATTTATTTCTTTTGCGCGTTGAAACGCTGCACTGTCAATTCGTTCTCGCAGATGTTGAAGAATCAAACTATCAATTGGGAAGCGTTTCAACCGATCCCGCTGGCGGGATGATGCCATCGTGAAACTGAGGCTCGCCATCATGTTATAACGGTAAGCAGAATCGATCTGATAAGCTGGATTCTGTTGATCAAAAAAATAGTGCGTCATTACGTGTTGAGCCGCTACGTTGAACGAATCTTTGTGCATGGCTTTCTTCAATTGACTGTATGCCTGATCCCACTTCTTCTTCTGGATGCTTCTCTCCGCAAGGTGCTCACGCGAAATCTGGCACAATGCCATTGCGGGTAGGAAAAGAATGAAAAGAAGTATTCGGTATCTACGAAACACGCGTCAATGGTTTTGTCTCTGTGGGCAAAACTACAAACTTAGCTCTAAGATTTTTGGCCAGTAGCATAAAGAGCTGTTGCTTACTGTGATAAATTTTGTAAATTTTGAGATTGATTAAACCTATTCATGGCAAAGCTTAAGAACATCATCAAGCAGCTCTCCGAAAAAGACTTCAAAGCAATTTATGATTCGCTGATAGAAAGCAACGCTGAGAAATCGGCCTACCTCTTAAAGGGGTTGCGCGAGCGTCAACTTTCGGATACTAAACTGATGACGGAGCTGGATGTGAACGCCAACGCGTATTACACTCTGCGGTCCAGGTTGAATCTCAAGATTGAAGAGTATCTGATGGGACAATTAGAAAGTCCCCGCACCGATGTACTTCGCAAAGTGGCCAATATCACAGAAGTATTGTTCACGAAAAAGAAAGCAATTTCAGTTGCTACCCTGAAGAAGCTTGAAAAAGAATTATTAGACTACGATTTGGCCAACGAGCTGACCGTTATCTATAAATCACTCAAAAAACTAAACGTAAATTCTCCAGACTATTTCCAATACTCACAACTTTATAACCGCCACGTTGCCTACATGCTTGCCGTGGATAAGGCGGAAGACATGCTGGCGGATTATTTTAAGAAGTATGCCGACTATCTTTTGAATGGTGGAGAAGTAGAGAAGCTTGGCCTGAGTTTGTTGATGAAGGAAATGCAGAACGTGGCGAAACTCTATGAGTCTCACCGGCTGTATGTTTACCATAGCTGCATGTATATTTTCCACCGACTTTTTGTAGAGGTAGATGACAACATGCAACAGGATGGAGAGTCGATTGAAGACATCTTTGCCAAAGTGCAAAAGATCTTTGAAAGCTATCACCTCGATTCTATATACTATCATTTAAACCTGGTATTCGAGTTCCTGAAACTGGAATATTATAACCACTACAAAGTTTATCGTCAGGCTGAAAAATATTTTGAAGAAGTGAATGACGCCTGCGGAAATTTGCTCGTAAACTATTCGACTTTTACATTCCCTTCACAATTTCTAATCTCGAAGATTGAACGTCACATTCGCACCGGAAACGAAGCCGATTTGTATGCAGAAAACGAAACGATCTTTTTGGATTACGAAGTTGACATGCTGGACATTCCACGTCACATTATCTATGTGGTGTACAAAGCCATATCGGCTTACTACGTTGGCAAATTCGATGAGGCGGCTAAGTTGATCAATGGATTATTGAACGATGTGAGCCTTAAGAAATATCCATACGCACAGTTGGAGATTAAATCTTTGCTGGCATTGCAATACACCTTGCTGAAAGATTTTGAGTTGTTCAATCAACTATCGAATAGCATTCAAAGACAAATCAGAATGTTTGGAAAGGACGATTGTGAAAACATTCAACTCTTTCTTAAAATCTTAAAGATTGCAACCAGCGAAGCGAAGAAAGAAAAGGTGAAAAAGATAAATGCAGTGTTACCACGACTTGCAGCAACAACCGTTGGATATTTTGCACCAACTAAACTCATCAAATTGGATGAGCGTTTTGTCGACCTGCTTACTGAGTTCTAAGCGTTGCTAAAAGTTTGGACAATTTTAAAGTTCGAGCTTTACAATGCTCTCATGCGATAACGGTTTGTTAAGATAAAGCTTAACGTTTTCGTATTTCTTCGAACGGTTAAAATCCTGAGGATTGATAGAAGAGGTAAGCATTACGATTTTACACTTCTTCTTGGCAATGTTGGTGAGTTTCTCAAACTCATCCAGAAACTGAAAACCATCCATCAACGGCATATCAATATCCAGGAAGATAACATCCGGAAGAACTGACTCAGCCACATCCAACTTCTCCATGTTCTTCAAAAACTCGATCGCACTCTTTGCCCCGGTATGAGTATAGATGTTCTCTGTGATTGAAGCCGCCTCAATCATTTTCTGATTAATAAGATTATCAATCTCATTATCATCGATAAGCATTACGGTACGATATTTTTTCTCTGCCATAGTTTTGGTGAATGGTTTATAAAAATAGGTTTTTGATCCTGATTTACAAACAAGTCTAGAGATCAAATTTTATACCCTGGGCTAATGGGAGACTGTTTCCGAAGTTAATAGTATTGGTTTGTCTCCGCATATACACTTTCCAAGCGTCTGAACCCGATTCGCGACCGCCTCCGGTTTCCTTTTCGCCCCCAAAAGCTCCACCAATCTCGGCCCCTGATGTTCCAATGTTTACGTTGGCAATGCCACAATCTGACCCTTCGTTGGAAAGGAAACGCTCCATATCCTGCATGCTGGTGGTCATAATAGCAGATGACAATCCCTGCTTCACTCCATTTTGCTTTTCAATCGCTTCGTCAATGGTTTTGTACTTGATCAAATACAATATCGGAGCAAACGTTTCTTCCTGCACAATTTTGTATTCATTCTTCACCTCTGCAATGGCTGGTTTAACATAACAACCTGAAGCATATTCTTTTCCTCTCAGTATGCCACCCTTCACTAAAAACTTGCCTCCCTCCTGCTCTATTTTTTTCAGTGCAGCCTGATAGGTCTTTACCGTTTGTGTGTCAATCAACGGACCAACATGGTTATTAACATCCAATGGATTTCCAATAGCGAGTTGAGCGTATGCCTTCTTCAACCTATTTTTTACTTCATCATATACACTTTCGTGGATGATTAATCTGCGGGTTGATGTGCATCGCTGACCGGCAGTACCGACAGCACCAAACACAGCACCGATAATGGTCATGTCAAGATTTGCATTTTCAGTAATGATGATAGCGTTGTTTCCACCAAGTTCCAGTAATGATCTTCCAAGTCTTTCACTTACAGTTTTCGCAACGACCTTTCCCATACGAACTGAACCGGTAGCTGATACCAATGGAATACTTTCGTCCTTCGCCATTAATTGTCCAACTAATGCATCGCCATTCACGATACACGAAACACCATCGGGCACACCATTCTTTTGGAATACAGTATTAGTAATCACCTGACAAGCAATGCTGCATAACGGAGTTTTCTCAGATGGTTTCCAAATACATACATCACCACACACCCACGCTAACATTGAATTCCATGACCATACTGCCACTGGAAAATTGAACGCAGATATAATACCTACAGTGCCGATTGGATGCCACTGCTCATACATGCGATGATTAGGTCGCTCCGAGTGCATCGTTAATCCGTGTAGTTGTCTGGAAAGTCCAACAGCAAAATCGCAGATGTCAATCATCTCTTGTACTTCTCCTAAACCTTCCTGATAGGATTTTCCCATTTCATATGAAACGAGTTTACCTAATGGCTCTTTGTATTTGCGCAGCGCTACTCCAATCTGGCGAACCACTTCTCCGCGCTTCGGTGCGGGCCATTTGCGCCATTCTTTATAGGCTTCTTGAGCTTTCTTCGTCACTTGATGAAATACCTTCTCATCACATCCGTAAACAGATCCAATCAGTTTACCATCAGCAGGTGAATATGAGTTGATCAACTTACCTGATGTTCTATACCACTTTTTACCTGTAGAGGTGCCAAGGTTTGTCTTCTTTACACCAAGCGCTGCAAGAGATTCTTTAATTCCGAAGTTTTTCATAATTAATGAGATGAGTGGTGCAAAACTAATAAAATGTGTTGAAGTGCTTAGGTGATTAGGTTCTTAAGTGCACACGAGCACTTGCGGAATAAGAATTGCCAAAAAAGATTTTGAGTTTACCACTCTACACCAAATGTTCCCTTGCTTCCATCAATGTAAAATCCTTCGATGAGGATGCCTCCTTTTTTGAAATCAAGAATGCGGTTAAGGTCTTCTACATTATCGACTGGTACTTTATCAATGTAGGCAATGATGAATCCTGCTTTTAAACCTGCTTCTTTCCATTTTCCAGATGAGATTGATTTCACTTTTACTCCACCTTCTAACTGAAGAGTAGTAAGTAATTTATAAGGAGCATCTTCCACATCCATTCCTGACAAACTGTACACTACTTCTTTCTTATCAACAGCATCACTGCCTTCAATATTTTTCAATCGCGATGATACGTTATATTGATTCCCATCGCGCAAGTAAGAAACATTAATCTCTTTGCCTGGACGATTTCGCGCAACCCACTCCTGTAGTTCCGAAACAGAGTTAACATGATGTCCATCAATTCCAACAATGATATCGCCTACAGCAATGCCTGATTTCTCTGCTGCACTTTCTTTGTTCACGCGGCTAACCAAAACACCCTGGTTCACATTTAATTTTAATTCCTCAGCAATTGCTGCATCCACATTGGTTATCTGAACACCCAATAACCCACGCTGCACTTTCCCGAACTCCAATAAATCATCCATAACTTTCTTCACCAGACTTACCGGTATCGCAAAGGAATAACCTTGATAACTTCCTGAGGATGTTGCAATCGCTGAATTAATGCCAATCAATTCTCCGTGCAAATTTACCAAAGCTCCTCCACTATTTCCTGGATTAACGGCTGCGTCAGTTTGAATAAATGATTCTACCTGAAGACTATTTCGATCGTGCAAAATACCAATGTTGCGCGCTACTGCGCTTACAATCCCTGCTGTTACGGTCGAGTTAAGATCAAACGGATTACCTACTGCAAGAACCCACTCACCCGGTGTGACCTTATCCGAATTACCGTAGCGAACAAAAGGTAAATTCTTTGCGCGAATTTTTAAAAGCGCTAAATCAGTTGTCGGATCTGCACCAATTAACTTCGCGTAGTAACGTTGATTATTATTCATCACCACTTCAATGCTGCTCGCATCCTCAATCACATGATTGTTTGTAACAATGTATCCATCATCTGAAATAATAACACCCGAACCGGATGATCGTGTTGGCGCTTCAGGATAAAAAGACATTGGGTTTGCGCTAAAATCTCCAGGACCATAAGCCACTCGAATATGTACAACACCCGGGGTGATTTTTTTTGCCGTTGCTAAAAAGTCCATTTCCTTTGGGACATGATACGCTGTATCCGGTGTATAACCTGTTAACACTAGTTGTTGCCTTTCTTCAATAGATTGATAAGGTGCTACTGAAGTATCAAAAAAACGCATGGTGAATAAAGATCCTAAAATTCCACCAATGCAGGCGGCAAAGATCACAATGAGTATTAACAATGATCGCTTCATATCAAACCCGCTTTAAATGTGTATAGAAAGATAATGATTTTGATTGAGTTAAAGTTTCAGGGTTGGGGTATAAACTTCCAAGTTCAAGGTTCAAGATGTCGGCTGAATTAAAAAAGGCGCCAGCTCTTTCGAGACTGGCGCCCAAACCTCTACCTAACCCTATTTCTTAGTTTACCTTAATGGTAGTTTTCAATATTTTCTTTTCATCCTTTGGCACATTTATTTCTAAAATGCCATTGTTGTATTGTGCGCTGATGTTTGCGGCATCTGCGTTTTCAGGTAAAGAAAAAGATCTGGTGAAACTTCCGTATTGTGTTTCCACTGAATGAAAGTTGTGATCTTTTTTCTCGTTCTTAAACTTACGCTCACCACTGATGGTAAGGTAATTGTCATTTAGATCGATTTTGAAGTCTTCCTTGCTCACGCCAGGAACTGCTACGTGAATGAGGAATGCTTTTTCAGTTTCCAGAACATCTACTTTTGGAACGAAGGAATAAGATGATCCCCCTGAACGCGCGATGGATTCGCTGAAGAAACGGTCAATCAAATTGCTGAATGATGTCGGTGCGAAATCATTGGCTGCATTGTAACGAATGATGCTCATAGTATTGTAATTTTTAAGTTTAACATTGAGTTTTTAAAGTCGGATAGCCTCTAGGAAAAAATATGCCGATGTAAAATCAGCTCTATTTTAAAGACATCTTGGCCGGATTTGATGCTTTTCTTGAGAAAAGAAGACATCTTGACTGGAAATAAGAGAACGAATAGTCAGATTGGATTCAATCCGTTGATACTGGTATTGAGGTGGGGGATTTTAATCAGAGCAGTACCTTTCGAAAAGTATTACACAACATCAATAGGAAATTAACCAACCCGTTTAGTCTTATAACCATCCTTTACCAAAATCTGCAAAAGTTTATCGCGGTGGTCACCTTGAATAATAATTTCTCCATCCTTAACCGAACCCCCAACACCACATTTTGATTTGAGATGTTTACCGAGCTGTTCTAAATCGGCAACTGTTCCAACAAAGCCCGTAACCAATGTTACCTGCTTACCAGCTCGCATACTTTTATCCAGCAATACTTTCAAGTTTTGTTGTTGTGGTGGAAGCGTGGCAGCATTTTCATTTTGCCCGTAGTTGAATTCAAAATCACTATTGGTAGAGTATACCACCCCATCTCGTTTTTTCCAGTCGTTGTTCTTTGCCATAGTGCTACAAAAGTAAAATGATTACACCATTAAAAATCAAAATGAGCATACTAACGAGACCGAAATTAAAACTTCGTTCGACATTCTTCCGAAACATCATTGCGAAAGATGAAATGACCAACAACGCAATTGGCGCAAAAATAAAATTACCGTAGATGGATCTGCGGATGGAAACTGCATGTTCATTTCCTTCCACTTTCCTATTGAAGTCCAATATGAAAGATGAATGTACTTTTACGTTTTGACCAACTTGAAAATAATCAGAATCTTCAAAGGGTAATGTAACATGAATACCGCTGGTGGTTTCGATGATCCACAAGGTGATGGAAGATCTTCCAACATGTCTTGTTTCCGAATAAGCCTCCACAATTTTTTCCTCTTGTTCGCGGCTGGGCAAGATGTAATCTATCAGTAAGAGCATAGCAATTGAAAAACAAAAAGTCGTAATGCGATTAATGACAGGTTGATACTTGCTCATCATTTCAAACATCTGTTGGCCCTCGCTTTTTCGATGTGGTCCTTTCGGCCTGGGCTTGCGATAAGCCGGATCACGATGTGGCGGTTGCGCTGGCTCCTGTGCAAGATCCGATAATGGTCTCTGTCGTTTCCAATCGTATCCTGCTCTCTTCTGCGGATCGCTTAATATGGTATAGGCTTCATTAATTTCTTTGAACAGTAATTCTGCCGCTGGATCAGGATTTTTATCCGGATGATACCGGACTGCCAATTGCCGAAAAGCTCGCTTAATGTCAGCATCAGGAGCGGTAGAACGAACACCTAATATTTTGTAGTAATCTTTCATGTATTAGACATTAGATACAAGACATTAGATGTTAGATTCTAAATGGTTAATAGAGCAACCAATAGGTGCTGGGTGTTATACTCGCAATGAAAATAAGGTCTATTTTCTTAAACGCAAAATGCCCCGATAATTCGGGGCATTTTGGTATTGACAATTTGTAACTCGTTGCTTAGTTATTTCCCATCTTCTCCATTTCCTTCTCGAACGTTTCTTTGAACTTCTCATAGTCGTAATCGATTTTGAGACGATCATCTTTTGATAAGCGTTCATTGTAAGTAGCCACTAATTCTTCCGCTGATAATTCGATGGCAATATAAGTCTTGTACGTTGCCTGATCGGTTTTCATCAGTTTCTCACAAATGGTTTTGATACCGGTTAGTTTTTGGTCTACAATCTCTCTGTTCAATTGCTCAAAACGCTCCTCTACTTGTTCCTTGTTATTCATCTCACGTGAGTTCACGTAATTATCAGTTACCGCTTTCACTGTAGTTTGTATACTAGCAGCCAATTCTGCGCGCGCGTTAGCCAATGCTTTCTTTTTAGAAGTTACCTGATCCTGACTTTCACCAATGGAGTTGGCTCTAAAGAATTTGTTTGTTGTAAAGAAATCAGGGCCGGAGCAAGGAACCACAACTTCAACTTCACCTTTGGGTGCTTTCTTTTCTTTGCCTTTACAGCCAAGCATAAATGCAGCTCCAAGGGCAAGAATTGCGAGGGTAGAATAGGTCAGCTTTTTCATAATCAAATTTATTTAGTTACAAGTTATACTTCACAATTTAAATACCAAAGCTAATGCCAAACTTATCAAAGTAACTTTTGGTAATGGGTGGTTACCTCTCCATTACTGAAGCACCGTGTTTAGCAATTCAGTAATCCTTTCTTTTTCAAGCGTATCTAATGCTTTGTTATAACTGTCTACACTCGATTTATCATAATCCAGTCCGTAGCCCTTTATTCGATCCAGCGTTGTGGAATAAATCTCTTTGGACTCACGCACTGTTGTAACCTTAATCACACTGGTAAGGTAAGTGGCATAAATGCTTCCTGTAAGCGATCCTTTTTCTGCATCCGCCCTGATGTCAAACCAAAGATCGGCCAGGTTTTTATTCTCCGTAAATTCAAATCCGTTGTTAGCCAATAAGTTTTTTAGTTTGTTGGTGATTTGATTGTTTGATTTTGTAAAACCAAAACTCCGCTCATCTGAAGTAAGGTAAACGGTTGGCCGCTGTACTTTTAAATCTACCTGAGCTTTGGGCACATTTAACGTCTTTGCAATTAAAGTATAGATGGGCGATTGACTTGAACCACTCAATGCATCAATGTCAACTTTCACACCAACGGTTTGCTCTAAATCTTTCGAGCTGATTTTGTTCATTAATATTTTTACTTCACCCTTTTCATTGGTCTTATAGGTAGGAAAAATATCGCCTGCTCCTTTTTCGAAAGCAGCAGTCAGTGAAAGGTCAATCGCTGGTTTATTCAAATCTTTATAAATGGCTTTTGCAGTAACAGTTTGTGCTTGTTGATTTACTCGCCTGTTCAATGCAATGGAAGAAGGTGTAACCTGCAGCTTAATTTTATCGAGTGTGGTTTGAATAGCTGCATAAATTTCGTTTGTGAGCAACAGTTCCTTGTCGTCAATTGTAACACGAATGGGTTCGCCCAAATATTTCTCAATGCTTCGAAACGCCTGAAAATAAAACTGAATCGCTTGTAAGCGTTCATTGTTTTGATCTGCTTGTTTTCCCTTTTTGAAATAATCAGTAGCTAATAAAGTAGCATCCCGCTTCTGTTCTTCCTTAATCTGACGATAGCGCGAAATGGAAAGGCGATAGTATACCCAGTAATTAGTGACATCCTCCCAGGCACCTACCAATTCGAATTCTTCGATCTCGTCAGCCACAGTTGTTTTAATAATTTGCTCGTATTGCTCACTAAGTTTCTTATCGACTTCCAACTGATTTAAAACGGAGGTACTCGAAACGTTTACCTTGATCTGCGAAACCAAATCATCGAGTGCGCTTTTCTTTGCCGTCTGTATATAATTGTTGCTTCCATCTTTGGTACTTTGGCCGATACCTACGTAGTATCCATCCTGATTAGGTGTGGTTTTTAGCCATGCTGGCTTTAATGAATCTGGATCGGGTGGCTGTACTTTGGGGCTACAAGCCAAAAGAAAGGCTGAAAGGACAAAAACAGTAAAGCGTGTCTTCACAAAATAACGATTAGCAGTTATACGTTAGCTTATTGCCACATCCGTGCCAAATTAGCGATGCAACAAATCTAAGCCCGATTGGCTGGTGAACATTGGATAAAAGGTAAAATTTTTAACTTTATAAAAATATTCAGGTTATGAAGAAGTTGATTTTAGCTTTTGCGACAACCCTTACTTTTTTGGCTTGCCAGGAAAACGAAACCGCAAAAAGTGACTTTACGGGTAACGAAACTACTTATGCTTTGCAAGCCGGCTCTACTTATAACATTA
>JBDTTT010000097.1:0-20955 GCA_039930485.1 Chryseolinea sp. | reverse complement strand
GCCAGGCTAAATTGTATCAGTTCAATGGCAATGTACTGCTTGCAAAAAAAGGAACAGCACTTAAAGCAACTTCATGAATTTGATGAATGCCTGTACGTCCTTTTTGAATGCTTGAGAAATTCTCTTCCGTTGTCGATCCCAGCGGAGACAAAACACAATCAGTAGCCATCCATACTTTCTTCATGGCGCTCACTTTAAATATTTGTTCTTCCAGTTTTCAAAAAAATCAGGATTGGTTAATTGCAGCTCGAATGTTTTCGCATCAACAAAAACCTGGATGGTTGAACCATACGCTACAAGCGAGTTATTTGAAGCATCAAAAATTTTATACTCAAACCGAAGTTTGGCTGAAACCAAATGAACACACGTTGTTTCGATAATCATTTGATCGCCATACCGAAGTGGTTTTTTGTATTGACACTCAGCCGAGACAACAGGAACCGCAATACCATGACTATAAAAATCAAGGTAGGATAAACCGAATGTCTTTCCGAAATCTTCGCGGCCATCTTCAAAGTAACGCAGGTAGTGACCGTGCCAAACAATGCCCAGTGGATCAGCCTCGTTGAAGCGAACGTGCATTTCTGTTCGATGGGTTAACGACTTACTCATGATTTCGATGTTCGAATCAGCCACGTTCTTTTTATTTTTCCTAATTCTAAGAACCTTATATTTTTTTACGCCACACTTCAAATTCTTTCTTCATACGCTCTATAATTTCCGCAACGGCATTCGCCCAATAATTTCTCATACCGGCTCCTCCAGGATGTCCAGTCACTCGCTCGGTGAGCAATATTTCTTTCGTCTCCATGTTGATGAACGTAACCCATGCAGCGGCTTCTCCATTAAGCTTGCTGAAACTCTCTACATTAAACATCAAGCCAACACCAGTCAATCCTTTAAAATCATAGCTCGCTATAATTTCAGCTACACCTTCTTTTGTCAAATGAACATAATCCTTCTTGTCGTCTGAATACATGGAATGTACATCCAGTTCAGTGTTGTGTTCTTTCGTTACATCGATATTGGTTACGACTGTTTTTCTATGGGTTGCCACCGCGATGTTAAACTTTCTATCGGCTTCATCAACCATTATATCATTCCATGCTTCCATCAAGCGCAAGATGTCAGATTCAGAACCAAGGCGCTCGCGATCACCAATTAATTTTAGTGCAGTGAAGTCATTACCCAGCCAGGTGATTTCAGTTTTGGGATCGAAGATGTCGCTCCGACTCTGTGCATTCAGAACAATAGTTCCAATTAGCATCAGCAATATGATCGTTACATTGGTTTTCATATTCGTAACTTTTTAAGATTGAGATTTTGTAAATATTCTCATTTCGCACGAGCATAGTAATTTTCCGTCTTGCTCAACCATTCCTTCCACCACCGTTACATCCAACACTCTATTCGTCACTTTCACTTTCGTGTTGATTACTGAATTCTCTTTTGGAAGATTTATGATCTTTAAATTTTTCACCGCAGCAATGTATCCAATAGGTACCAGTATATTGTTTTTCATGCAGTGATATCCAGCTTGCACAGCTGCTGTTTGAGCTATGTTTTCTATCAATCCAGGTTCGGCAAAATATCCATTGGAGAGAAATACATTTTCTGATTCGATCGTAAAGGAAGTAGAAGCTTGCTCGTCATTTGCTTCTATTAACTCATGTACCATCACAATGGGATCGCGCTGCGGAATGAATCGAGTAATATCGTGACGGGAAACCAACATTATTTTTCCCAAAAGTTATAATAATTAAACCACTGTAGTGGGTATTTTTTTACTTTTTGCTCGAGGTCTGAAACGAACGTCTGCATCATTCTTTCGATAAATTTTTCTTTCAGTTCCAGTTCTTGCCGAAGCATTAGTTCACTGCTGTAGAAATGATAATGCTTCGATGTTTCTTTGAATGCATATACCATTGATACTGGTGCTTTAAAACTTGCTGCCAATAAAAATGGACCGATTGGAAATAGTGCTGGTTCACCCAAAAAATTAAGTGCTGCTGTTTTATTTCCTTTCAGAAAACGATCAGCATGAAGACAGATTAATTCATTTCGCAGCAATGCATCGCCAATTGCATATACATGCGACATGTCATTCTTAATTAAAATGATGTTGAAGTTCGGGCCACCGGTTTGTTTGCCCAGATAATCTTTGATGTGCTCGTGTTCTGCGTCATACATAACGACATTCACATGAACATTTAAATCTCTTAACAAGTGTCCGGCTGCTTCCCAATTCCCTACGTGACCACTAATTAGAATTCCTCCTTTACCGTTCTGCATCATTTTCACCAGGTTTTCACTTCCATCATGGTGAAAGGTGAAGCTTTGAGGAATGCCAGCTGTGATTATGAACTTGTCCAGCAGCGTTTGGCCGAACACGTAATAATTCTGATAGAGTTTTATAAGCGAACTAAGCCTGCCGTACCTGAATCGCTTGCGAAAGTAACGATAGGTGTGGCGCGAAGAATTCCACGAAAATAAAAAGTAATAAAAAGCTACAAACCTCAGAATGAAATAAGCAGGGTAAACACCGATGTGTTTGCAAACAAAAACAAAGATTTGGTAACCCAGTACGGTGCCCTTCGATTTACCTTGCCACTGCGGCATGGTTACGAAGCCGCTTTACCTTCCAGGCGGCCGATTACATAGTCGTAGAAATTCTGAAATGTAACGATAGACGCGAAATCTTCAGCTTTTACCTTAAAACCGAAATTATTTTCAATAACCACAACCAGGTCTATGTAGTCTAAACTGTCTAGTTCAAGTGTTTCGCGAAGGTTAGCCTCAGCCGTAATCTTGCCTTGCTCAACCTCAAACTCTTCCACCAAAAACCCATTGATCTTGCTGATAGTTGCAGATCTATCCATCACTATTGTTTCCATTTCTTAACAATCAAAGTAGAATTCGTTCCTCCGAAGCCGAAAGAATTTGACAAAAATACGTCAATATTCTTATTCATTGTTTTCGCAACGATATTCAATTTAGCAGAATCTTCGTCCGGAGTTTCAAAATTGATATTGGGAGCGATGAAACCGTTCTCCATCATGAGCAGGGAATAAACGATTTCGCTTGCACCTGCCATCCAGCATTCGTGTCCCGTCATCGATTTCGTAGAGCTTACTGGGGTGAAAGTCTCCCCAAAAACATCAAATATTGCTTTGGCTTCGCTCGTGTCGCCAGCTGGTGTTGAGGTGGCATGAGCATTTATGTAATCGATTTCTTTTGCTAACAATCCGGACGATTTCATCGCCATTCGAAGCGAACGGGCAGGTCCCTGAACACTTGGATTGGAAATATGCTCACCATTCGAGGAGAAACCGTACCCGATTACCTCTCCAAGGATCTTAGCTCCTCGCTTTTTAGCGGAACTCAAACTTTCTACAATAACCGTTGCTCCTCCACCGCTAGGCACGAGTCCATCACGATTTTTATCAAATGGACGAGATGCGGCTGTTGGATTATTTTCACGAATGGAGAATGCCCCCAAAGCATCAAAATTACCCATCGAATATTTATTGGTTTCTTGTGCACCTCCGCAGATAATGCAGTCTTGCATACCATTTCGGATGAACATGTAGGCTAATCCGATAGAATGGGAACCGCTTGCACATGCGGCACTCACTGTAAAATTTACTCCTTTAAGTCTGAAAATCGTGGCGAGATTCATATTAACAGTGGAATTCAAAACCTGGAATACAGATCCTGAACCCACCATCATCGTATCTTTTTTATCGCGAATAATGTCGATTGCTTCAATTACAGGCTGAGCAGAGCTGTCGTTTCCGAAAATAATACCGATTTCGCTGTGGTCGATGTAATCCTGATCCAAGCCCGCATTGCGCAAAGCTTCTGTTGTCGACATAAAAGCATATTCTCCTTGCTCGGGCAGCATCACTCGTGCCCTTCTATCCAATACACCTTTTAATGCTGGTCGCTCGACAAAGCCTGTGAGGCTGGATCGATAGCCCATTTCCTTGCGGGCCAAATCAAGAGTAATTCCTGATTTTCCAGCATAAAGCGACTTACTGACTTCTGCCAGATCCTTGCCTATGCAGGAGTAAATTCCTAATCCTGTAATAACGACTCTTTCCATTTAAACCACCTATATAACTAATGAAAGGTATGCCTAATACATCGGCATACTTACTGTCAAGATGCAAAAATAAATTTTCTAATCATAAAATCGACAACAGCAGCATTTGATGTCGGCCTAAGGCGTTTGTGAGGTACTGCATACATTTTTTAATTTGAGTGAAATCGAAAAAGTAAAAAATGGCTTACAAGAATTTGATAAAACTTTTTGGCTAAATATTTAGCAGATCAGGAATAGAGTCCTCCATTAATGGAAAGAACATTGGCAGTAATGTAGGATGCTTTTGGCGATGCTAGGAAAACGACAGCTTCAGCCACTTCATCCGGTTCACCAAATCGTTGCATGGGGATGAGTCCTTTCAAATCTTTTTCATTTAAATCCTGGGTCATATCCGTACGGATAAAACCAGGAGCAACTGCATTTACCGTAATGCCTCTTCTGGCAACTTCCTGCGCTAATGCTTTTGTTGCACCAATAACACCTGCTTTTGCAGCAGAATAATTTACTTGTCCAGGCATACCTTTCAATCCAGACAACGAAACTACACTTACAATGCGTCCATATCGTTTCACCAACATGCTGTTTATCACTTGTCGCGTTACATAATAAAATGCATCAAGACTTGAACCAAGCACATTCTTCCATTGCTCGTCAGTCATCCAGATCATTAAGGCATCTTCACGAATACCTGCGTTGTTGATCAACACCTCTACTTCTTTGTCTTTGTTGTTTTCAATCCATCCTCCCAATACAAGATCAACTTGTGCCTTGTCCGAAACATCAAACTTTAGCAACTCAGTCTTTACACCTTTTTCACCAGCAAGTTCGGCTGTCTTAGCCGCTTCTACATCGTTGCTCTTATAGTTGATCAGAATATTATATCCCTGTTCAGCCAGCTTCAAACAAATGGCTCGACCAATACCGCGTGAACCTCCTGTGACTAATGCGTATTTCATCCTCTATATTTTTATTAGATGGATAACTTAACCGTAGAACCCAATGTGATCAAATATTTTCTCATTGCCTGTATGTCGTTGTAGCGTGGCTGATCATCAACTATTGGTCCTACAATCTGTCTGACTTCCTCATACAATTTATGCGAAAAGGTGGAAAGGCGAGTTTGACATTTTAAATAATCAATAGCCTGAACGAGTGCCAGTGTTTGAATGGCCAACACATCAAAACTATTATCAATTACTCTTCGCGTCATCAACGCTGCATTGCAACCCATGCTCACAATATCCTGATTGTCGTTGTTGTTGGAAATACTATGGAGATACATCGGGAACGACAAAGTTTGATTTTCAGCCGTTGTTGATGTTGCTGTAAACTGCATGCCTTGCAAACCGAAATTCAGTCCAAGCTTCCCTAAGTTGATAAACGGAGGAAGTTTTTGATTGAGTTTATCGTTCAATAAATAATTCAATTGTCGCTCGGATAACATCGTGAGTTTCGTCATCACGATTTTTAATTTATCCATCGCGAGTGAAACATAATCACCATGAAAATTTCCACCATGATAAACGTTCTCGCGTTTGTGATCAATTACCGGATTGTCATTGGCGGAGTTCACTTCATCCTCCAACACTTGCCTTACTTCTAAGACAGTGTCGTATACCGGGCCGAGAATCTGAGGTACACAACGCAATGAATAATATTCCTGAACCTTATCCGTAAATACAGCTTCTTCAATTTTTTTGTGATATAAATGATCTGGTCGTTTACGAATCAGTTTACTGTCTGAAAGAATGGTACGAATATCTTCAGCAACTTTTGATTGACCCTTGTGATGCTTTACATGATTGAGTTCAAAAGAAAAATGATCGTCAAACGATTTCATCAACTCGTTGGTGATCGCTGAAAGAATTGTGGATATGCGCAGTAAATATTGTGCATGGATAATGTTCGCCATTCCAATACCGGTCATGGCGGAAGTTCCATTCATTAGCGCAAGACCTTCACGCATGTGAACATCAAGTGGCGTTATTTTTTTTTCAGCAAAAGTTTCTTTTGCTGATCGCCACTTACCTTCTGATAATACTTCGCCTTCTCCTATTAGGTTTAATGCCAGGTGCGCGAGCTGAACCAAATCACCACTGGCACCAACACCTCCACGTTCAAAAATACAAGCCGTAATATTCTCGTTCAGGAGGTTCTTTAACAATTCAACCGTTGAAGGATGAACACCCGATGCCGCCTGCATTAAACTATTTAAGCGAGCCAACATGGTGGCACGTGACAGGTCTTCTGCAATGGGCTGCCCAGCACCAGAACTATGACTACGGATTAAATTAAATTGAAGCTGACGCTGATCCTCCTCACTGATTTTATATTGAGCCATCGGCCCAAAGCCGGTGTTAATGCCATAAATTATTTTGTTGTGAGAATAGGCCTTTAGAAATTCAAAACTCTTCTCCACCTCCTTAATGGCAATATCCTCCAACTGGATTTTCTCTTTGTTGTAGAGCACTTTTTCAAAATCTGCGGCCGACAGTCTGTGGCTTCCGACTGTAATCATAGTAGCACGTCTAGGTTAGTTAGTAATGTAAAGGGCGCAAAATAGCAAAGGGATTCTAATATTCACACGCATGGCCTCGCACTGAGCGAATTTGTTTGGATAAGAATCAACGGTTGCAATCAGTTGGCACGTAAATTAGTCTATTCAATTGAATGCTTCAGCGTACAGCATTCGCTGTTCTGGTCCATCAAAATAGCCATCCGTTCCAATGACAAACCATATTTGAAAAATAAAAGACCTCCGTAACAGAGGTCTTTTATTTTTATTAAGAGTTACGATAGTTCACCTTACTCCTCCAAAATCTCCACTTCAACCCGCACATTTTTCTGTGCATTAACACTGTGCTTGTCATAGATCGGGCGCTTACCACCCCAAGCCCGCACTTCCATACGACTTGACTCAATGCCATTTGCTACCAGATAGCCTTTAATTATTTCAGCGCGATTTCCAGAAAGATCTTTTGCTGATCCCACACTTTGCTTTGATCCGTCTAGCGAAAAGAAATTGTTATCTGGTCCAACAGACAAAATCTTACCATGGTAATTTCCATTAGCATGACCATGCAAGCGAATTTTATAGTTTGGATTTTCTTGCATCAATTGAAGCAAATTATTCAATTCAAACTTCGACTCAGGTCTCATGAGTGCTGCATCATTGTAAAAATAAACATTGTATAATGTGGCAATGTCGCCTTTGTGATAGCGAACTAAATCAAAATTGATTACCAGTGTTGTACCCATTAAATCAATGTAAGGCTTCACTGTATCTGCCAGCGGCAACGGATAATTTATTTCTTGCTGAATTTTGCGATATCCAAAGGCTTCGCAAATCAAGGTTAGTTGTCCGGATTTACTTTTAGGATCTGGCAATACTAAATACTCATTACCTTTCACTTTGGTCAGTTGTTTGGAGCGATCGGTGTCAACAACCGCTACCATACCATCTACAATCCGATTGTTCCGTGCATTGTAAAGGCTCAGAAAAACCTCTGTATTTCCTAATGTCATTACCGGGTATTGCTTGATCTCCGGATTATCAATTATTGCTGGATCTGGTTCTGAACTAACTTCGGCTTGAGAAACTTCTATTGCTTCTGTCTTGGTTACTGTTTCTGCAACTGTTTTAACAGGTTCTACAGGAACTGGAGCTTGCGTTACAAGAGGTGCTTCTATAATATCGCCTGGCACTACGCGCACCCATGCTTCTTTGAATTCACCTTTGCTTCGGGTGTTGCGCATCTCCTGCAAGGATGCCTTCAGGTTGTCGAAATAGCTGAGGTAAGCAAAATACAGATTACGGCTTGTGTTAAAACCATACTCCGCTTCGTAGCCCTTCAGCTTTAAAAGCTCAACATAGTTTTGTGCTACATTCTCGCGTGATTTCGCGTAAGCACTTACCACTACATAATACCCGGGCTTCAGTTCATTGGATACCTGACTAAATGCAGGATTAAAAATGCTTAACAAGCCGACAATAAAACTGAGATAGTAGAACTTCTTCATGTAAGGATGGTAAAGGTTTTCTCCAAAAAACAGTTAAAAATATACAAATTTCTATTGCATTCAACACCCTTATCTTTAAAATAGAAAGCTAGGACGCGTATGATTTTACCTTTTCCGACAAAAAACCTAACCCATACCCACTCAATTGGATAAGTGCTGATGGTATTGAAAGTAATGCTACGCTAAGATTCTTGTTTACTTTTAAAGAGTGAATAAACAACGCAAAGAAGTAAAGTGTAAGCCCGGTCAATCCAATCTTAAAAAGAAGAGAACTAAAAATCGGTGTTAGTAAAACACAAAATATTCCGATCACAAAAAACGATGGGAACCAATGTGTCAATTTGATTTCCTGAGGATGCACTCTTCCCACTAACACGCGTCCTCGTCCAAAATTAAAAACCTGATGATAGAATTGTTTGAAATTTGTTCTCCGCTTATGGTAGACAAAAGCATCGGTAATCAGCCCAACGTGAAAGCCTACATTTTTCATTCGGATACTAAACTCAATGTCTTCTGCAAAACGATCAAAGGCAAAACCCTTTGTCTTCTCAAAAACATTTCGTGAAATACCCATATTAAAACTCCGTGGTTGAAACCAGCCAACATGTTTCTTACCGCCTCGTATTCCTCCCGTTGTCAAAATAGAGGACATGGTATAACCCATCGCCCGCTGTAGACGTGAAAAGTTTTCATGTGCCTTATCCGGACCGCCCCAGGCATCCCAATGATTTTCGCTTAGTGATTTTTCTACCGAATGGAGGTACTGCGAGGGGATGATGCAATCCGAATCAAACACAACAAAGTACTCGCCTCTTGCATGCTCGTAGCCAAAATTCCGACTGGGACCGGGACCCGTATTGGGTTTATAGAAATATTGAATGGTTAGGGTATCGCGGTAACGATCAACAACATCATCGCATCGTACAGATGAACCGTCTTCTACAATTATGACTTCAAAACTTTTTAAAGTTTGTGATACCAAACTGTGCAATAATTCATCAACCTCTTGAGGCCTGTTGTAAACCGGTATGATGATGGAGTATTTGATCATGATCGCTGGTCGGGTATCCGGAAATTGTCAAGCAGAATGTGAAATTATTCGGATGTTAACAAGTATGTTCAAATCAGTCATTCGCAACAATTCCGGCTGATTCGATCACAAGATAATTTTTCTTAGCGGCAGACTGTCGGGCAAGCAACTCTGCTATAAAGCCTGTGAGAAAAAATTGAACCCCAACAATTACTGCTACAAGTGCTAAATAAAAAATAGGCTGATCGGCAATCTCACGTTTCAATGGCATTTTTGAAATAAAGACAGAGTCGAATTTCTCCCATAAAATCTCCGCTGTGAGAATACTACCACCCAGAAAAGACAATACACCCAGTGTACCAAAAAACTGCATTGGTCGTAGTGCAAATTTTCCTACGAAAGTGATAGACATCAGATCAAGCAGACCACGCATACGGCCCCAGCCAAATTTGCTGTATCCATATTTGCGCTCGCGGTGCTCCACAACTTTTTCTCCAATCTTCTTAAAGCCTGCCCATTTTGCTACCACAGGTATGTAGCGGTGCATCTCACCATAGATAGAAATGTTCTTTACTACATTGCGATGGTAGGCTTTGAGACCACAGTTAAAATCATGTAGCTGAATACCTGAAATCTGGCGGGTGAGTGAATTGAAAAATTTGGAAGGAAGTGTTTTCGAAATAGGATCGTGCCGTTTCTTTTTCCAGCCGGATACCATATGAAAACCATCTTTTATGATCATATCATACAAAGCCGGAATCTCATCGGGACTATCTTGCAGGTCTGCATCCATGGTGATAATTACATTACCTGTTGCTGCCTTAAAGCCCGTTTGAAGTGCGGCAGACTTTCCGAAGTTTCGATTAAAACGCAAGCCTTTAAACCGGTTGTCGGACTGGTTCATTTTTACAATCTGATCCCAGGTACCATCTTCACTGCCATCGTCAATAAAAATAACTTCATATGATAAGCCGTGCGTTTGCATCACACGGCTTATCCATTGGCTTAGTTCAGGAATTGATTCCTCTTCACTTTTTGCCGGAACGATAATCGATATATCCATTATTAAAATTAGAACTCAACAGGCTTACGTTTTCTTACGATCAATCCTGTAATTAATGCTAAGACAGCAGAAACAACTACTACCCAAATGTAACTTTTTGCCAATCCGAAAACTGTAAAACGAGCTTCAGTATCGGTTTTTACTTTTTCAAGAGCTTCATCTATTCCATCAGCAGGCGCACCAAACTGTTCCATCATTGCGCGTGCGTTTTCTATCGAAGCATCAGTCAATTTAGCTGGCAACTCCGGATCGATTACCGTGTAAAGGAGGATATTAAAAATGGTGCCTACCAATCCCGAAAGTGCTAAAATAATCAACCCGTGTAGGTACGCCTTTCCAAAATCTAAATAGCCACCCTCTGATTTTCGATATTCAATTCCACCATAAATCACGATACCCAAATAGAGTACAAGAGAAAAAAGTGCAAACTTAATCTGAACCATCAAGGTGTAATCAACTACATAGAGAAGGAGTGTAATAATAATACTTACGGCTGCCGAGATGAGTCCCCATTTCACAGCATTATTAATCAAACTAGGGCCTTGAGGGGATGTAGATGTGTCTTCCATGATTTTTAGGTTTTAGGTTGTTGTCTTAAAATTACCGATATAATAATACTTACAAAAAAGCCAATGACTGATCCCTGCACAAAGTAGGTGCTCGCCAATGCCGAGATGTTAGTAGCAGGAAGGGCGTCTAAATTACGCTGATAAATTTCTTTTCCGATTCGCTGAATATCTTCTTTCGGAAAGGTCTTGAGGTATTCCAGGCTTTGTGTAATAAACATATTAACAAAACCAGTTTCCCAATTACCAAATACTACCAATCCAAATGCAGTGATTATCGAGGACACAAAAACAACGACTAAAGCACCCAACATACCTTGTGCAAAAGACAATAATCCCTCCTGATAATAATCACGAAACTCGCGCAAAGCAAAGAAAATAAATATGCCAAAAAGCAAAATCCGAAAATCGAGTAAGGGAGAAATGAGCATGGGATGTCTCCCAAGGTAATAGGATACGATCAGTAAAATAAAAGCGAGAACACCAGATACAGCGCCATAGCGGGCTGCGATTTTAAAAAGCGAGGACCAGTTCATGATGAAAGATCAAACCAATGTTTCGAATTATTAAAAACTGCAACTGCCTTACCTGTAATTTCCATTCCGTACCAAGGTGAGTTTTTGGCTTTCGAGAAATTCGTCTTTTCATCAAATGTCCAAACACGGTTCGGATCAAATAAGGTAAGATTTGCTTTTTCTTCCACTGCTATTTTGGGTATTTCTAATTCTAAAAGTTGCCGTGGATTCGTTGTCACTTTTTCTAACAACACATCCCATCCTATTGATTTAGAAAGTGCCGTAAGGTTGGCGCCAAAAGTCTGGAGGTTGATCATTCCAAAATCAGCTAAGTCAAACTCTAAGCTCTTGCTTTCTTCTTCGTGAGGGGTGTGGCCGGAGCAAAGCACATCAATGGTTCCGTCTTTCAATGCCTTGATCAGTGCTTCGCTGTCGCTCTTCTCACGCAACGGAGGATTCACTTTATAATTTGTATCGAAGGTGGAGAGTAAGCTGTCATCCAGCAGTGGCTGGTACGAAGCCATATCACAACTCAGATTTAATTTCTTCTTAGCTGCGCGAATCAATTCGATTGATTTTGCAGAAGATATGCGAGCGAAGTGCAATCTTCCTCCGGCATAACCTAAAATCTCAATATTCTTACTCACAGCAATATCTTCAGCAATGCGTGGCATACCTTTCAATCCAAGCATAGTACTGTTAATACCTTCGTGCATCTGCCCGAATAAATTCAACCACGTGTCTTCCGGATGATCAATCAGAAGTCCATTGAACTTTTGCAGGTATTGCAGCGACTTCAATAAAATATCGGTATGCCAAATAGGTTTCAATCCATCCGTAAAACCAACGGCACCAGCCTCGTGCAGGTCGATCATCTCGGTGAGTTCTTCACCCTTATTATTTTTAGTTATAGATGCCAGCGCATGAATTTGAACCAGACGATTGTCGTTGTTTCGAGTAATGTAACTGACTTCATTTTTTGATTGTACCGAAGGTGCTGTGTTGGGAAGAATTGCAATCTCCGTAAAGCCACCAGCCGTTGCCGCTTTTGCTGCCGACTCTAAATCTTCTTTGTGTTCAAGACCCGGATCACCAACAAAAGTTCCAAGGTCAAACCATCCGATGGAAAGTTTCATACCCTTTGCAGGAATTACCTTGTCGGCAGAATAATTCTTATCACCAATTTCGGCAATTCGCCCATTTGTAAGGAGAACATTTTTTTCTTGTTGATGAAAGGGAGAGTTGGTGTCTATAATTTCAGGGGACTGAAGTAAGATTTTCATCAATCTTTTATTTTAGGAATCGGATCAAAAGTACTTCTACTAAAAGGAAGGTTAAGGCCAAAAGCAGCGCATACTTCCACAATGGTTTGCCCAAATATCGCTCCTTTATTTCGTTGCTGAAAGCCTCGGCAGATGCTACTTCAAAAATGCTGACGTTTTCTCCTGATCCCAACATCACTTTCACCTCTTCGCCAGTGTATTGGTTCATCTGCGACTCGGCTTTGTTCAGGTTGAAAGCTAAAAGACTCACCGTGTCTCGACCGGCAGTAACTTTATAGAATCCTTTGGAGATCGAAAACTTCGGAATATCAAAAACCAAGTTATCATTTACCATTCGCTGGGGCGGAATAATTTCTTCTGCACCAATCCAGCGAAGCGGATCTTCTCCACGCAAACTGTCTATGTGTAGGCTGATGTAATTCTCACTTACTGAATAGTAAGGCTTACTCTCATTCTTCTTGCCACTGGCCGCGAGCCTATACATTACGGGCACAAAAAGAGCATGGTTTGCAAAATCAGTTTGTGAAGGATCAAGGGAAGATGCTAAGAGATACATTTTTCCTCCCTGATTGAACATGGAAAGAAACGGTTGGTCATTTTTAAATTGAAGAATGGCAGAACGATCCTTGCCCCAATCCAATACCTTGCTTGCCTTCGGCATAACCAGTGAAATTGATTTCTCTTCGAACACATTTTCAAAAAATGGATTGGAGAAATCAGGCCTGTCCAGCTCCGTCATTGTATTAATTGGCAGTTCGTTGAGTAGAGGTAATTGAAGAAAGCTTCGGAAGTTTGCTACATCCGGTTTCGAACCTGGAACAACAAGAACAGTTCCGTAACTATTAATGTAATTCCGCAATGCGCTGGCTAATGATGGTTCAATTGAATTCAACCCATTAACAACAACTAAATCAGCCTGAGACAATAAGCTATAATTAAAATTGCCTACAGAATATCCGCGAAAACTAAATACCTCCTGATTTCCAAAGACGCGTTCGATAACCGTGGGCTTTGTATCATTCTTTATTTCGATAACCTTTATCTTCTCGGTAAAATTTAGTGCAAGGTAAAACTCATTATCGAAGCTGACCGGAAAATCATTGAAGCTAATTTTCGCTTCGTTTAGTCCTTTAAGTCCGGAAGCCAAATCAAAACTTGTTTCCGTAATTCCACCTGCAGGAACATTCACCAAAGTAGTTGCTGCCTGAATGTTGTTGATGGTGAGTTTCAGATTGAGCTGATCAACAGTTTTCTTGCCATCGTTACGCACTTTTACATGAAGCACATTTTTCTCGCCCCCCGCTGCGAATGGATTTTCCAGAAAAGCGGAATCAACAAATACATTCGAAAGTTCCTCAAAACCAATGGGTACCAAGTGCAGCCTGAACGAACTATCCTTCAAAATTGAAACTTGCCCTATTGTCGACTTTTGCAAATCAGAAATCCAGAATACTTCGGGCTGTTCGCTACTTTGATTTTGCCTGATGCGATCCTGAATTTCCTGCATCGATCGGCTGATGGGTGAAAGTCTGATCTGCGCCAGCAAATCAAGTATCTCTGCTTTAGTTTTGAATGTATTTGAAAAAGGTGAAAAATCGTTGGTGAGAAGTTTATAGCGCGTATCAGGCGGGAAGAGTTCGACAATAGTTCTTGAGAAATTAATAGCAGCGTCCAGCCCCCTAACCTTGTCAGTCATTTGAGCGGACATGCTTTGTGAATTATCAAGATAGAGAATGATATTTCGGTTGCTTCCGAATTGTTCCTTAGCAGGAATGATGGGCTGACAGAATGCCATTACCAAAAAGAATAGGAACAAAAGCCGCGAAACCAGAATAAGGTAATGCTTTAGTTTTCGCTTAGCGGATGTTGCTTCTTTTACCTGTTTTAAAAAACGCGTATTTGAAAAGTAAACTTTAGTCGTTCTGCGGAAATTGAAAAGATGGATGATAACGGGAATTGAAAGAGCCCCAAGTGCCCAAAGAAAAGAAGGATATAGAAACGTCATTGGCTGGCAAAGTTAATCGTTAATGCCAATGGTTAACGGTGAGTGAGGATAATTTTGATAAGTGGTGGACACTGATTTATCATTTAATCAGAAAACAAAAATTGACGAAGAACGCCAAAACAAAAAAGCCCGAACTCTAACGAGTCCGGGCCTGGGAAACGAATACAAACAACGGCTAATCTTTTGAGCCAAGCATTTCCATCTCGCTCACATTAATTTCAGTAATGTATTTCTTTTCGCCTCCGGCTGTTTCGTAGTTTCGATGCACGAGTTTACCTGCCACAGCTACTTCGCTTCCTTTTTTTAAATACTGCCCGGCAATATCTGCCAGCTTACCCCAGATTACCAGGTTGTGCCATTGCGTGTCCTGCACCTTTTCTCCTTTTTGATTTTTGTACGTATCGCTTGTAGCGATGGAGAAGGATGCCATTTTTTTACCGCTTTCAAAAGTTCTTACTTCAGGGTCTTTACCTAAGCGGCCAATCAGTTGTACGTTGTTTCGTAACGATGTCATACATGTAAAATTTAAATTGTTAAAAATTGATTTTCTTTTTTTGTCAACCACTTGTTTTGCGATTGATGGAACAAAGGTGTGGGGAGAAAAAAAGATAGTCGTATGGTAAACGCTTATAATGGCAACTATATACGACTTGGGACAAGTCGGAAAGGGGGAGCTATGCCCAAAAACTATTCAGGATTATGAATAGGGGCGTTTATAGATTACTATTTGCTTTTAACAAGTTGGTTATCAGTAATCATAACCGATACCAAAGGAGGTTTTACGGTGATTATTTTGCCTATGTATGTAAATTTATAACTATCTCCATCGGGAAGATTTTCGTAAAATATATTCATCCCAAAAATCATGTTGTGCGTGCCTTTATTAAATGCTTTTACAGTCTCATCGGAAATTATTACACTGTCAAATTTAAATTTGAAAGGTGTTGGTTTATCATATACATATCCACTAGGCCCCCTTTTATCTGGCTTGAGAGTGCTAAGTGTGAATTTAACAGTGTCGACAATAGCCGAGTCTGCTTGCCACTTAGGTTCAAAGTAAAAGTTGGTTACTGCACCAGTAACATTAACAAGATGGTGGCCCAAGTTTATTATTCCACAATAAAAAGCAAATGGTTTATCGACAGAAAAAATTATGCTATCAGATTGACCCACGATAAGATAAGGAGCATTGTCAATTTTAAATTGCTTCTGATTCAATTCAACCGCGCTTATAGCAGCATTGGCGGATTTTTCAGCAGATTTACTTTGGCCGATAGTCAAGTAGAAAACAAGCCCAGTAGAGATCGCGAGCGCAACATTAACTATAAGGGTAGCCCATTTGAAAAAGTGGTTTTTAGTTTTAGTCCCTTCATTTTCGGGTTGGCGGTTATTATTGGAACCGCTGGAGTTATGCTCATTATCTGGGGGATTTATGGGTGGGTTTGTAGGAGGTTTAGTTGGGGTTTTTGGATTAGGATTGTTTTTGGTCTTATTTGTCTTTTTACCTTTTGTCATATAATAGCTATTTTGAAAAGGGATATGTAGTAGCCTTAAAAGATAAGCAAAATGATGATAGCTAAGATAATTATAGTATAGTAGTGTGGGTTATAGCACTACTTCTTTATGGAACATTTAATGATTAAAGGAAACGGAATAGCAATCGATAGTACTTAGTGTTCATATTTTAAAAATTAAACACTACCTTTGAATAATGCAAAACGGGGCTGCCACTCTAATGATGTGACCCACCCCTCCAGTTTTGGCCTATCCCGCGAAAAATAGGACTTGTAAGAATTTTGACCCCTGCCATTACAGGGGTTATTTTTTTTCTATTTATCAACCAAGTCTGTCTGCTTGATAAAGAATGTGTACCCAGCTTTTTTCGATTCACCAACTTCCGCTCCTATTACTCCTTCACGATATAATCTTGATAGCTTACCTCTAATAGCATTCTCGACTGTTGTTCTATCTTCTCTCGGATTGGCCTTAATAGCATACGTTATAACTGGCTGTGCTTTTGATCTACCCCCCAACTCCTTTAGTATTTTTTGGGCATAAGATTCCCAGCTGGCATCTTTTTTAGGTATCCCTTCAGCTTCTTTTTTAACAGTCTTTTTCCACATGATAGTAGTAGATGTAGGCTCGCCTCTCTTATCATCTGAAGGTTTGCCCAATAGAGTTCTTATAGCAGCCAGTTTTTCAACCAACTCCCTTTCCTGCTGTAGCAGAAGTTCGGTTAACTGATCATTTTGTTGCGCCATAAATACCATGTTCTTTGACTTTGATGTCACAAATATAAACCTAATCAAGGACACAAAAACACTGTTATATAAATATTTTTATGTGCAACATACAAGCACAAATGTACTTATTTGACTATCAAGAACTTATAGGAAAAAATAGTAAAAGTCTTTACTATGTTTTTTATAAAATATTTGGAAGATATTGGGACAAATCATATATTTGTATAGTCAATCAATAAGAAATATGAACTTCAAGTCCCTACCTCAACTGCTAGACCACTTCAAAGAAGAATCTACATGTATTGCTTACTACGAGCAATTGCGTTGGAATGGCAAACCTGTGTGTCCTCACTGTGGTACTGATACAATTCCTTACAAAACCAACCGTGGCTATAAGTGTTCAGATAAGGATTGCGCAAAGAAGTTCACTGTTAAGGTTGGCACTATCTTCGAAAACTCTAAGATTCATTTTAGAATCTGGTTCGGTGCTATCTTCTTAGCAACTAACCATAAGAAAGGTATTAGCTCTTTGCAGTTAGCTAGTGATTTGAACATCACTCAAAAGACTGCTTGGTTCGTATTACACCGTATCCGTGAAATGCTGAAAGAAAGCGCCCCTGCAATGTTAGGTGGTAACGGTGGTATGGTAGAGGCTGACGAAACTTATATCGGTGGTAAGACTATTAATAAGCATGAAAGCAAGATCGTTCGTAATGAGAATGGCGTAGCGTTAGATGTTAAACAAGTTGTATTAGGAGTGATTGAGCGCAACGGAAAGGTAGTTTTGAAACATATCAATAGTGCAAGTTCTGACAATATGGTACCCTTCATTCAAAAGACTGTGCAATCAGGCTCACGCATCATCACTGATGAGTCAAGAGTTTACACAACCTTGCACCATAGCTACACACACAATAAGGTTAACCACACCTTGAAAGTGTATGTAGATGGCGACTCCCATACAAACACAATAGAGAACTTCTGGAGCGTGTTAAAGAGAGGTTTGAACGGAACATACCACAGTGTTAGCGAGAAGCACCTTGAGCGTTATTTGAATGAATTTGCTAATCGTTTCAACGAACGTAAAGCAACTTCACAAGAGCGTTTCGAGAAGTTCTTAAACCAATCAGATAGAAGATTGAGCTATAAAAAACTAATTGCCTAACTTTGTAACATGGCGAAAGCAAAAAAGAAAGCCGAAAAGAAAAGCAATCGACCTGACAAATACGAAAAGAGTACCTTAGAAATTAAGGGTACTCTTGACGAGGTTTTAAAAGTGTCATTTGCTAAGGCTAACAAGCAACCCGATAAGAAATCGTAGATCGAGAGAATAGAGAAACCCTCTTAGTATCGATCAGGTTGCACACGCTCTTTGAAATTTAGATCACTGTTTCAGGTTGAATGATTACCAACTTGTTTGGCTGAAACTTGAAATTGTGATTCTAAAAAAAATTAAGCCTGTAGGCTATTCGATGGCTATTTTCTGGCCTTGTCCCATTTTATATATAGTTGCCCTTATAATCGATTATATTCGTTTGTAAACGCTTGTAAACGGATATCAAATACTATAAAATGGCGAAATCAGAAGAAAAAACGTGTTTAGAGTGTGGTGAAACCATCATTGGTCGCATCGATAAAAAATTCTGTTCTGACCTTTGCCGCATTGCTTACAACAATAAATTGAATAGCGATGGCACCAACTATGTTCGCAATGTCAATAATATCCTGCGCAAGAACAGACGTATTTTGCTTGACCTTAATCCGGAAGGGAAAAGCAAAGTGAGTCGTGATAAACTGAAGGCAAAGGGTTTTGATTTCCGATATTATACCAGCACCTACACCACCAAAGAAGGTGCTCAATATTTTTATTGCTACGAGCAAGGTTACTTACCTATTGAAAAAGATGCTTGCTTATTGGTGATCAAAAAAGACTTCTGATAAAAATCCAATCACAATTCATACCTCGTAAATCAATCATCATGCATCGTATTAACTTAATCTCAGGTCCACGAAACATTTCAACTGCCCTGATGTATTCGTTCGCCCAACGAAAAGATACGATCGTGGTAGACGAACCATTCTATGCATTCTACCTGAATAAAAGTGGTGTTAAACACCCCGGAAAGGAAGATATCTTACTAGCTCAACCCATAGACGAAAATGGGGTACTCAAATCAATCTTTGGTGAATGGGATAAAGATGTATTGTTCATTAAGAATATGGCACATCATATTGAATTGATGGATGAACGTTTCTTAAATGATTTGACCAATATTTTTCTGATCCGCAACCCAACGCAAATTATAGCAAGCTATGCGCAGGTAATTGAAAACCCCATCATGCGCGACATTGGTATCGAATATCAGTATCATCTCTTCAACCGATTAGCTGATCGCGGGCAGCAGCCTATTGTCATTGATTCTGGAATTGTAGTTGACAATGCTGAAGTCATTCTGAAGAAACTCTGTACTCATGTTGGCATACCTTACACAACTGATATGCTGCATTGGCCCGCTGGCCCCAAGCCATACGATGGCGTTTGGGCCAACCATTGGTATGCCAACGTACATTCATCAAGTGGTTTCGAGAAACAACCCACGAGCACACGGTCATTACCCCGCCATCTTGAACCGCTTAACGACAAAGCACACCACTTCTACGAAAAACTAATGGCATTTTCACTCAAGCCTTGATCTAGCCTGATATTTATCAGTACTTTTGACAAACGATTAAGACCCCATCGTGCTATTCTGCTTTCGTGGAATCATGCGTTACATACTATGCTCTTTGGGCATAAAACGAACGATAGGCCAGCTTAACCGGGGTATTAATCGACTTGTTACATTTTTTAGTCAAAGCACTGAATGCTGCAAAAGTTTAATTCGAAGAATTCCGCAATCAAAATACATGTAGGAGGCAAATTGCTATCACGAGAGGAGGCAAAGGTTTCTGTATTTGACAGCGTAGTGCAGGGGGGTGATGCCGTTTGGGAAGGCCTTCGGGTTTATAAAAACGGTATATTCTGTCTGGATAAGCACCTGGATCGCATGGAAGCTTCGGCTCATGCATTGGCCTTTGGTCATATTCCCACAAAATCAGAAATCAAAAAAGCCATTTTCGAAACCCTCGAGGCCAACGGCATGAGGGATGAGACGCACATACGCCTAACGCTAACCCGAGGCGAAAAAGTTACTTCGGGTATGGACCCACGGTTGAATAGTTCGGGATCTTGTCTTATCGTACTGGCTGAGTGGAAGCCCCTTGTGTACGATAACACTTCAGGAATTCGGGTAATTACTTCCTCACAACGTAGAAATAGTCCACAGTTTTTAGATTCAAAAATCCATCATAACAACCTACTCAATAACATACTCGCTAAAATTCAGGCCAACGTGGCAGGCGTTGACGCTGCTGTAATGCTTGATAATAATGGTTTTGTCGCTGAACTAAACGATACAAACCTTTTCATGGTTAAACACGGAAAGGTATATACCCCATTTGCAGATGCCTGCCTACACGGCATAACTCGTGGACTGGTAATTGATATATGTGCAGCGTTGAATCTACAGTGCGAGGAGCGGAATTTATCCCTAACCGAGTTTTACAATGCAGATGAGGTGTTTGCGTGTGGCACGATGGGTGAATTAACGCCTGTGCTGGAGATCGATGGAAGAAAAATAATAAACCGTGGGAACAAAAACACTACGAAAGTGTTACAAATAGAGTTCAACACTCTTATACCTAAACTATCAGAACCCTTATCTTTTAATTAATATATAATATGAAAAAAGCACCCCTGAAAAAAAAGCCAGCTGCAGTGAAATTTCTAGCCGGAGAAAAATGGAAAGAAATTAAACTCAAAAAAGGAACTTCAACAAAGCGCTATGCCGTGTCGGATAAAGGCCGGATTGTAAGTTTCAAAGAAAAACTGGAAGAAGGCTATGTTCTCCGTCCGCGTCTCACACAAGGTTATCCAAGCATAACCATTGGTCGTGAGAGCACACGCCAGAACTATTACATCCACCGTTTGGTTGCGGAATACTTCTGCAAGCAAGCGAATCCTAGCCACAACTTTGTGATTCATAACGATCACAAGAAAGAAAACAACAAGGCCACCAACTTAAA
>JBDTTT010000096.1:0-21230 GCA_039930485.1 Chryseolinea sp. | reverse complement strand
GATAAGCCAGAGTTCTTTATTCCACCAAAGCATATTAGTGTTGCGAGCGGTACGATCAACATTTAGTAATAATGAATCGAGCCAAACAATTTGAGAAGCTAGTGTAGCATCTACTTTTGTTGCGAGCGGATCGAATGTGATGGCTCCCGAGAGGTAATGTAATCCAAGATTAAGACCAACACTTGCCTTAAGCAGGTCCTGTATTTCTTCATCACCTTCAATGCGGCCAAAGGCGATATCAAGATTTGCGAATACAATTTCGGGCACACGAAAACCAAGGGCGCGCGCAATTTCCCCTCCAATCAATTCAGCAATTAATGCCTTGCTTCCCTGACCAGCACCATGAAATTTAAGTACATATAAAAACTGATCATCTGCCTCAACGATAGCAGGCAACGATCCTCCCTCACGCAGGGGGGTGACATACCGTGTTACATTTACTTTTCGAAGAAAAGGACTCTGTTGATTCATACTTTCTTAATCGGGCATAAAGCCGATCATAAAAATACAATTAAAATGATCTGTCTGCTCTAAGAATGATACGGCCAATTTAAAAGTAACAGACCAAAATCCCTGAAAACTGTTATAATTGGTTTCGTTACAGTCAACAGATGGTCTAAATGCCATTCGTACCTTGTAAAAGACAAACCGTTTTTATAGATTTGATAAGGAGCCCATCTTGATTGCCATTTTATACATGGCGAGAAGGTGGGTTTTGCTATTTATAAGGTCGTTTGAAATATCAAATTCACTTTCCTCACGTCAGACAGGAGGTTATTCTGAATCTGAAATGTGAGCAATGAAGTCAGGGTAATCGTGGGGAAGTGAACCGTTTTAAGGAATTTCCATGTCTGAAAATATAAACTCTATTAAGAATAAATCAATATGTATAACTACGATGTTTTTATTTCTTATAAAACTGGTGGATCAAATGATGAATGGATGAATGATTTATTCATGCCATGGTTTCGTGAGAAGCTAGACAATGCGTTTGCCAATTTAGAACTTCCTGAGCCGCAGATATTCATTGATAAGAGTGAGATCAAAAATGGATCGGATTGGCAAATTGCTATTAAGCAAGCGGTGGCGCATTCCAAAATGATGGTCGCTATTTGTACACCAACTTATTTCAGAAGATCGGAATGGTGTTTGCGTGAATTCACAACAATGTACTATAGAGCAAAGAAGCTTGGCTACCTCACAGCCACCAAGAATTCCGGATTAGTTCAACCTCTAATGAGGCAAATGGTAAGTAATCTTCCGCTATCAATTAAGGCAATTCAATTTTTAGACTACAGTCAGTTCAATCAGGTAGGTCCCGCTTTTAAACAGACTTCTGCATATCTGGAATTTCAAAAGAGGGTTGAGAAAGACGCTCAATATATCTCCAAAGTAGTAAAAGATTCTATACCCGAATGGAATCCCAAGTTTGAAACTGATGAATGGACGGAATTACCTTTTGATCAATTGTTTGCTGAATTGAATATCAATGAACCTAAGCAGATGAAACCAGGATGGGAACAATAATCACATTTTATTCCTATAAAGGTGGGGTAGGTCGTTCAATGGCGTTGGCTAACACAGGAGCTTTACTGGCTTCGTGGGGAAAAAAAGTGTTGTTAATTGATTGGGATCTTGAAGCCCCTGGCCTGGAGAATTATTTTAAAGAATACATAAAATCAGACCTTGCCAAAAGAGAAGGTTTGATTAATGTACTATCTAAAAGAAAAGAAAGAAGCGATCTCAAAGCTTCTCAAATAGAGTGGAACAAAATTTTAGTGAACATCGCCATACCCGTTGAATCTACTTTATCAACTTCCGCTCGGCTTGATCTGCTTATGGCAGGGCAAAAAGACAGTTCCTATATTCAAAACGTCAGACAACTGGATTACGATAAATTCTATGATGAGCATCAAGGCGGAGAGTTTTTAGAGAACTTGCGAGAGTATTGGATTAGCCAGTACGATTTCGTTCTCATTGATAGCCGCACAGGATTAACCGATAGCAGCGGAGTATGCTCTATTCAAATGCCTGATATTCTGGTGATGCTATTCACTGCTACAGATCAAGGGTTTCAGGGTACCCTGGAAGTTGCAAAGCGTGCAGTTGCAGCCCAGAGAAAATTAATTTACGATCGCTTCAAGTTAAAATTATTACCTGTACCTACCCGATTTGATTCAACAGAGTTCAAACTACAGCAAGAATGGTTAACCCGGTTTAATGATGGACTTAAAGATGTCTATTCAACCTGGGTTCCTGACTATCCACAAGATGCAAATATTAACATCAGTCATAGGGAACTATTGGATCTTACTAAATTGCCCTATATACCGTATTTCAGCTATGGAGAAAAGCTTCCTGTCTTCGAGCATGGCACGAAAGATCCACAGGGGTTGGGTTATGCATATGAAACTATTTCTGCCTTACTCACGCACAAACTGGAAGGTGCTAAAATGCTGGTAGAAAGCAGAGGTGAGTTTGTAAAGCGGGCAAAAGAAGGGCGGCAACCTTATGAAGAAGACACGAGTGTATCTCAAAAAGAAAATCTTCCTCAACCTGAACAGTTTAGTAAAAGTAAGCGAGGTATTCTGGTTGGAGTTGGTCTCCTCTCTTTGTTCGTGGTGATTATTGTTTGGCTTACTCAAAAAAAATCTTCATCGGATTCAGAGTTACGAAATGATTCCTTGATATATGCTTTGCAAGCAAGCGAGTTTCTGAATGAATTTCAAAATGCTGACACCTCAAATGTTGTGCAAATACTCGATTTAAAAAAATCCCTATTTGCGAAGACCCTTCAATCCGATACTTCTCTGGCTATTCAAAAAGTTCAAAACTCTATCAGAAGAATTCTTAAAAATGAAATTGAGTTTAACCTGCCCATTCTGTATCAGGACATTGCACAACGCACATTCGATCCAAAAAAATATTATGCGGATACGATTAAGAATTTTATTTCCACACAAAACATCGCACTATCTGCCCTGGTATCAATGCCCGGCTACTTTGATGTTAAGGAATACAATAACACAATCGAAAGTGATTCCATTATTTTCTTTGACTATGATTCGACCGGTTATACCGTACGTTATATTGAAACCGGGAATTATATTCCATCAGAAAATGGATATATAAAAAGTGCTGATAGAATACGCGTTCCCGTGATCGTTAATCTGAATGATGACTTCAAAATTGAATCACTCCGGTATGAACAGGTAGAAAAAACAGGAATTGAAGAGACAAAACATCGCATTCGCGTTGATGTATTCACTATTGGTGAGTTATCAAAACTCCACATGTTTTTAACCGAAAGTATTTATGAGCAACTTCAAAATTCGCCATTATACCTGCCGCGGAAACGTGTATTGACTGACGCCATAAATAACCAGGATGGCTACAAAATATCCCAAAATCAAATTCGATATAACAAAGGAGAAGAAAAATATGCTAGTGAAATTGCCTTGTTAATTACCAAATCTACCGGACAGAAATTCATGCTGCATCCGGTGGTAAATATTACACAAGATTATATAAGTGTGTTTATTGTAGACAACGCAATCAACGTTAAACGAAAATAAAATGAAAACCCTCGCTGAACATTTTGATCCAAAAAAAGGCCCTAAAAGAATTCTTGCCCTTGATGGTGGGGGTATTCGCGGGGCACTCACACTGGGTTATCTTCAAAAGATAGAAGATATCCTTCGAAAACAACACAACAATGATCCTAACTTCAGGCTCAGTGATTATTTTGATCTTATTGGAGGTACCAGCACAGGTTCCATAATTGCATCATGCCTGGCCATAGGCATGGGAGTACGTGAAATTAAAACCATGTATTTTGATTTGGGAGGAAAGATCTTTGCCAAAAAATATAAGTGGTGGAAAATCTTCGAGGTGAATGATCTTATAAAAGCGGGTTACAACGAGAAGCCTCTTGAACAAGAACTTCAAAAAGTGTTTACCGATATTACATTAGGCGATCAGCGAATAAAAACCGGTCTGTGTATTGTAGCCAAGCGTGCCGATACAAACAGTGTCTGGCCGTTGATCAACCATCCAAAAGGTAAATACTTTTCAAGTGTGGATGGAATGAACAAAGATATATTGCTTTGGAAAGCGGTACGAGCAAGCTCGGCAGCACCTACCTATTTTCTACCTCAGCTGATTGATGTTGGAGGTGGACTTAATACTGCAGCATTTGTTGATGGAGGAGTGAGCATGGCAAATAATCCAACGTTACAGTTATTAATGATCGCCACATTAGAAGGATTTCCATTCCGCTGGCCGTGGGGATCCAAAAATTTATCACTTGTCTCGGTCGGAACCGGCATGAGTAAATGGAATCAGATACCGGAGAATATAAAAAAGAATAACATTCTAAAATGGGCACAACAAATTCCTGACATGCTAATGCAGGATGCAAGCTGGCATAATCAGATCATTTTACAGTGGCTGAGTAAATCACCAACGGCCTGTCAAATTGATGGTGAAATAGGAGATCTTAAAAACGATTTTCTTGGATCGAAAAATAAAGAAGATGCGCTGATTTCTTATTTACGCTACAACACGTGGCTAGACGCAAGCTCTTTAAAAAAACTAACCGGAAAAAATTACACCAAAAAACAAATTGACGACTTGGTTGAAATGAGCAATGCCAGTAGCCGGTTTGAGTTGTATGATATTGGAGTGAAGGCTGCCAGTTTAGAAATTAATGAAAATCACTTTGCATAATTCACAATAGAATTTCAATATGGTACCACAAGAATGGTTGAAATTTGCGCCACCTCCCAGGCCCCTTGGTCCTGGAGAGGTTTGGAATGTTTTTCTTTCCTATCGATCCATCAACAGAACCTGGGTTCTCAACCTTTATGATGTATTGATTGAACTTGGACACAAAGTATTTTTAGATCAATACGTGCTCAAACCAGGTGATGTTCTTGTCACAAAATTAAACGATGCGTTAGAGAAGAGTCAGGCTGCAGTATTAATCTGGTCCCGAGAAGCAAAAGATTCTGAGTGGGTTCAGGAAGAGTATGCCACGCTTGAAACGAAAGCCAAAAGCAATAAAAGTTTCTTCTTTGTGCCGGTTAAGATTGACAGCATGCAACTCCCTGCCTTTGCAAATAACAAAATATACATTGACTTTTCAAGTTATCCTGATGGCCCGAATGGTGGAGACTTGCTCAGATTGTTACATGGGATTGTGGGGCAATCATTATCGCCTGAAGCTGTTCGATTCGCAAATGAACAAGATGAAGCAGCGGCTAATAACATTGCTCAAATAAGGGCTGCCATCAAAAACAATCAACCGAAAAAAATAATAGCGCTATTTTCTAATGGTGATTTACCTTTTCGATCGTCTCCATCCTTAGGTTGTATGGCTGTAGAAGGGCTAATAAAATTAAAGAACAACGATGATGCATTACTCTTACTCGATAAAATTATTGAGCGATTCCCAAAAGCGATAAGACCTAAACAATTAAAGGGATTGGCATTAGCCCGAAGAGGCAATGATGACGATATTGACAAAGCTCAGGAAATACTGGGTGTGTTGCAGCAAAAAAATAATCTTGATCCTGAAACGATGGGTATCTACGCCAGAACCTGGATGGACCGTTATACAAAATCAAATGATATTAATGATTTGATCCAATCCCGTGATCTGTATGCTGAAGCCTTTGATAAATCACCAGACGATTACTATACCGGAATAAATGCTGCAGCCAAAAGCATTTTTATTGGTACTGATTACGATATTGAAAGAGGAATGATGTATGCTTCAAAAGTACAGGCACTAATCGGTACCGAAGCAACACCAGGAGATTACTGGAAAACAGCAACGGTGGCAGAAGTTTTCTTAATTCAAAAAAAATATGCTGAAGCAGCGAAGATGTATGCAACCGCAATAGGATATGCCCGAACCGAGAAAGGATCAATTGATTCTTCACGATTACAGGCTACGCGGTTGCTGGAAAAACTTAAGCCTGGCGATGTCGATAAAGATCTTGTGTTAAAAGTTTTTCGATGAACAATAATTCGTAACAACCTAAAGAATAGTTCACCTAAAATTTACAACCTCATTTATGTTTGGCAAACTCTGTTAATGAATTTTTAAAGTTTATGGAAATACCCACCACCACCGACAAAAAAATTGAACTCATTTCCCGCAGCCGCGATTTATTGCGTGGTCAATGGAAGAGCAGTGCCGAATTAAAAAATCTCTATAAGGAACTGGAGGAATGGGACCAGTTCGCGTATGCTACTGATGTGCTCCTGGCTAAAATAAAACAAGATGAAAAGGAAGGTAATCCAATAAGTTTAAGCGAACATCAGAAGTTGGCTAAGTTTATTTATAAAGATCACTCTTTACCATCTTCTTTTAAATTTGATCGAGCCCTTCAACAATTAAATGCACATGATGATCTTCTCGAGACTGACAAGTGTGAAACCTTAGGCCTTGCCGGGGCAATTCACAAGTACAAATGGTTATATGACCACCAATCCAAAAATCTTGAATTATCACTTTATTACTATGGACGAGGGTTAAACTCCTGGCAGGAATATTTAAAAACATCCTTCGATGAACGAATGAAGAATGAAAGAGAAGAAAGAATTGGAAAAAGAAAAAAGAATCTGCTTAATGACGATGGATACACAGCCGTAAATTATGCATACATACTTGAATTAATGGCCATCGATAAACTCGAGGCTATTGGTCAGACGATCGATATTAGCAAAACAATTGAATCACAAATTGAAGAGGCTAATGCCGTAAGGAATTTTATTCTCGATCAGTTTATCAAAGACCGGAAAAGTGATAGTCTTGAGCTCAATCGGGATGATTACGATAGTTGGGTAGTTGCAACAGTTGCCGAAGCATATTTTGGGTTGCGCGACTATTCAGCAGCCTTAAAGTTTATCGGTGAATACAAACAAAGAGAAAAAACGGATGTTCTTAATGCGAATGCATCAATTCAGGAAGAAGAAAAAATAGTTGCCTGGAAAATAAGGACGTTCAGTCGACAACTTTTTTCTATTGCCTATCTGCAAAACATTGAGCTCGACTGGGTAAAAAAAGCGGTTGGCCAGGAACAAATTAAACAAAGAGTAATCAAGGGAATAAATCAAGATGACATCAAACGTTGTTTGCAGGCATTAACAACTTCAGCCAATGATACCGCTGCAGAAATTGAAGTGCAGCAAGAAGGAAAGGTTGGGCTTGCACTTTCCGGAGGAGGTTTCCGCGCTTCATTATTTCACATTGGAGTGTTGGCAGCACTGGCAGAACGAGATAAACTGAAAGACATTGAAGTATTGTCTTGTGTATCGGGTGGATCAATTCTTGGAACTTTCTATTATTTAATGTTGAAGCAACAACAAACCGAGAAGGGTGATAGCCTGATAGCATCTGATTATATTGGCTTAGTAAAAGATGTAGAAGAGCTTTTTCTGAAGGGAGTACAGAAAAATCTGCGGGTTCGTGTTCTATCCAACCTATGGTGTAATATGAAAATGATTTTCTCCAAGAACTATTCTCGTACTAATCGTCTTGGTGAGTTATATGAAAAACACTTTTACAGCAAAGTTCTAAAAAAGGATAATGATGATCCCATTTACATGTCTGACCTTTTCATCAATCCTAAAGATAAGCCTAAGGGTTTTGATATAAGCACAGACAATTGGAAACGGAGAAACAAAATTCCCCAACTGATCCTCAATGCCACCAGCGTAAATACAGGACATAACTGGCAATTCACAGCGTCATGGATGGGAGAACCTCCGGGAAGCATCCAGTCTGATATTGATGTGAAACCACGACTTCGCAGAATGTATTATGATGATGCTCCAAAGAAATATAAAAAGTTTAGGCTAGGCTATGCGGTCGGAGCTTCATCTTGTGTTCCGGTAATGTTCGAACCCATGCCCATGCATGACTTGTACCCCGTTGACCCAAGTGACAGAACAAACAAAAAGAAAATTGAACTTCAATTAGTCGATGGTGGTCTACACGACAATCAAGGCATTGCATCGCTCATCGAACAGGAATGCAAAAACATGATTATAAGCGATGCTAGTGGCCAAATGGCAACCACGACAGAAATGACTGGTAGTGCTTTCTCTGTTTTCTACCGTGCCGATACCATACTCCAGGAAAGAATTCGAGAACTTCAATTCAAAGATGTGAAAGAGCGTGCTTATACCACAGAACTCAATAGTCTCATTTCTGTACACCTCAAAAGCGATCTGCAACAAATGCCCATCAGCTGGATGTATTGTACTGATCCACCTCGCACAGTGTATGATGAAAATTGGTGTGAAGATGCTAATGAACTTACTTCGTATGGTGTGTTACGCGGTGTGCAACAAATGCTTTCCGAGATACGGACCGATTTGGATTCTTTCAATGACACAGAGGCTTACGCCCTTATGTATAGTGGTTATGCACAAACGCACCAACAGTTCAAGATGAAAAAAGAGAAAGATCCTGAAAAAACCGGTGACTGGAATTTTCTAAAAATTAGTAAGCATTTAACGCTACCGGAAAATTCAAAAGAAATTGAAAAGATTCTCGCCACAGCAAAACGGGTACCATTCAAACTATTTCATCTTAGTTTAATGTTGCGCATTGCAGCCATAACAGCAATTGTTGTTGTCGCTGCATTCCTTCTGTTAACTAGTATTCAATATTGGGACTATCCACTCGTTAGAGTCAATACACTTGTCTATGCGCTAATTATAATTCTGGTGGGCTTGGTTTCGAAGCTCATTGCATTCCTCTTAAGCTATAAGTCAGAAATTCGAAAAAAAGTGATATTGATTGTGATTATGTTGGCGGGGTGGGTGGTCAGCAATCTTTATCTGCTTTTCCTCAATGGAATTTATAACAGATTTGGGAAAGTGAAGTAACTTAAGATTTGCAAATTGCATATTCTTAAACCTAATGATTGATTTTTAACTCCATGCCCAAATACCCAACTAAGCTCCCTAAAGTATTTCTCGCCTGTCCCTTTGATAAAAACAAAGACAAACTCGTGACACATCTTAATAAACTTCCCTGGAAAGTGAAGGTGGCTTCTGATCGCATCACAAGCGACCATCTGCTAAAGAAAATTATTACAGAAATGAAGTCGTGTGACTTCGCCATCTTTGATATCTCGGGCTGGAATCCCAATGTATGCCTGGAGCTCGGTCTCGCCCGTGGATTGAATAAACAATACTACATCATTAACAACACGTCTTCAAAAAAAAAGGATGCCCCCAGCGATATTAAAGGTCTTGATCGCATCGATTATGATTGGGATCGAAGAAAGAACACACTAAGCTTATACGACAAACTGAAAGATGGAATTTTCAAAAAGAAATTTATCACGCGTGCTATTTGGGCAAAGCTTCAGGATGTGCCCAATGCAGATAAAAAATTCGAGTTGGTATTAAACATTCTTCATGGATTTAAAGCCGATCGCGCATCGCTGACCAATGGAAATCTCAAAGTATTAGCAAAGGGATTGAACCTTAAGAAACAGGAAGACTTTGATGAGGTAGTAAGTTGCCTTGTCAAACTGAAAGCCTTTAAAAAAGTACAGCGCTCAGACGCCATTAAGCCACAAAGTAAATTATTCAAATAGATAGCCACTAAACAAATAAAAAATGGAAAAGCTGGAAGAGATTTTTCAACCGATAGCAGAACTGCTGACTGACAAGCAACTCAAAGAGAAAGACCTCATGGTCGATCCGGTCGAACTCAAAGCTGAGAAGTCCTATCCCATTAATCAGGGTGAAGTTACGTTCTCTATTGGAGCACAAGCATCCATGACGGTACAACTTTTTAATGATGAAAATGACAAAGATGCAGAAGCATTCATCTCTGGTGCTTCACCTTCTTACATTGTATTCAAACCTGCCTCTCAGGCATACTTAAAATACCAGGCAAGCGTGCTGCCCAAAGCCAATGCTTCCGGAAGCATTGAAGACATTGGATTTGAATTTGAAGTTGCTACAGATTTAAAAGCTACCTATTACAAAGGCCACGCGAATACCGAAAAAATTAAAGACGCCTTTATTCAGGACGCCACTAATTTTCTCACCATTTTTAAATGGCAGGATATTCAGAAACTCGCTGTTAATGATGCACTCAGTTTTAATGTAGCTGGGAAATTAAAGGCCGGTCTTAAAGTTAGCTGGTCTAATATTTTCGCGCAAAGCCTGAGCTCTGTTACGAGTGCTTTGCCCTTTCCATTAACAATCGATATTAATTTAACCCCAAAACTAACAGCCAGTTTTGATGTAACCATAACTGATCAATTCTCATACTTCATTAAACGCATTGATGGTGGTAAGTTTTTTGTGGCCATCAGTAAAATAAAAAACTCGACAACAACTACTTCTCTTGGAGCTTTGGTGGGTGTAGCATTTTCAAAGCCTGACGAATTGGAAGGCCAACTCAATACAATAGTAGATGAAGCACTGAAAGCAATTGTAAAAAAATCAGGAGTTCAGGTAGATAAAGCCATTGAGGCTGTGAAAAAAGGAAATGCTAAATCAGAACAAACTGCAATTATAAGCGAGGTGGCAGATCGACTGGGCTTATCCGGCATACCCGATGTAATAGATGCCCTGGAAGAAAAATGGAAGAAGCTGAAAGAGGATTTAAAGAAGAACATAAAAAACATTGCCGAAGCCAATGCAGAATTGTCTTTCACCTATGAGTATCAGCGCATCAAAGAAGGAAAAGAATTGCTTTCTGTTAACCTGCCCGAAACAGCTCTTAAAAATCATCATCCCAATCTTTTGAGATTTAAACTCAGTGGCTTGCTGGATAGTCTTTCCAAAGAGTCCATATCAGGAGCTGAGGTAGTTTCATATCTCAACCAGGTTGTTCTTAAAATAGATAAGAGCTGGGGGTTTGGTCTTAAATTAATGGGCAAAGAATTTCTTAAGAGCCGCGACTTTGAAACCAATGTTGACACTATTCGCACTGACATTAAAAATCACAAGCAAATAAACCAGGATCGTTCAGTAGGATATACGTGGAAGCTGGGCAAAGGAAAAGGAAAGTGGCTCACTGAAATGAATGCTGCCATGAAAACCTTTTCAGCCTCTAGCGATCCGCTCTTCTCTGAAGTTGCATTGAACTGGTATTTGAATATGGTGATTGAAGACAACAGAGTAAAAGAAAGAGAACTGCGTGAATACCTTGACATGGGCGTACTGTGGGGATCTATTTTACAGCATGATGTAGAAGCTTTAGTTAAGAAGTATTTACCATTGATTGAAAAGAAAGCCGCCACCTTCGAATCTAAGCTTATCCTTTCTGAGTTTGCTACAAAGACTATTCTGGTGCAGGCAGGTGCAAATCAGTTTGATAAAATAAATAAGGAATATATGGCTCGTTCTTTTGCCGCGGCTATGGGCTATATGGAAGAATTTGCTCTTCGCAGGGAGGTGCAGGCACGCGAAGATTCATACGCACCGTTGTGGCTTACCTATTTAAATAAACCCAATCAGGATACTCGTGATCTGGCCACCATGGCCTATAATCATTTACGCACGTTGCCTCATGCTGATACGTTGCCGCAGTTTGAAAAAAATGCAGGTGTTAATAACCAAGGGAACTGGTTTGCGGATGTTATTTTTACAAATCCTAATACTTACTCACATACCATTTCTTGTTTTTTGGGCATTGCTGATTTAAGCAATAAGATCAACACCAGTGCACCTTTGGCGAATAATTTCGATCTGGCCTTTAAAAAGATAGGTCCTTTCCTTTCACAATCACTTTATGTGCGGGCATTGGGTTCATTTCTTAGTCGCTATGCCATGGCTAATCCGTTGTTGCAGAAAGAAGTGAAGCGGGTGTTTACTATTACGTATCAGGAAAATGATCAGGAACAAATCGTTAATTTAGCTGTGGTCTAATTTTAGAAGAACATCATACGCCATACCATGTCCATACAACGAAGAATTTTTGTTAGCGGAACCATAAATGAAAAATGGATTACGCCAGAGCAGAAGGCGATGACCGATTATATTCTCGGCAAGATCAAACAAGAAGGATATACATTAGAACAGTTCTTCAAGTCAGGAGATTCAACCGATATAACCTGGTCATTTGATAATGTAGAGAAGATTATGCGGAAGTGTGTCGGCTGTATTGTTATTGCCTTTCCTCGTTGGATGATTCAGAAAGATTGTATTTCCAGTGAATACATAAATTATGAGGGAGCAGTGGCCAATGCCTTTAATATTCCACTGCTTATACTTTCGGATAGCCGCATTTTGTCACGAGGCATCCTTTCGCAAGCCGGTGGGAAATATATTTTCCCGATTGCTGAAAATGCCAATCTTGAGTGGCTGGATAAAAGTGATTTCCACATTCAGTTCGATCGGTGGATTTCAACATTAAAAAAATACAATGACATTTTCTTCGGATACTGCGGACAAGCAACCTCACCTGCTACCAGCATCTATCGGTTTTTGACAGGCGATCTAAACGTGAGAGTACACGACTGGCAGATAGACAATAAATCAGGACGAACTATTTTAGAAGAAATAGAGAGTGCTCTATACCAATGCGCAGGAGGAATTTTTCTTTTCACAAAAGACGATCAGGATGCACCACGTGATAATGTAGTGCTGGAGACTGGTATGTTCATTCAAGCCAAAGGAAAAGAGAAAGTGCTGATCATAAGAGAAACAGGTGCTAAAGTACCAGCTGATTTAGGAGGCGTAATTTATCTTGATTTACCCGATCGAAATAATACGGCACAAATTGAAACGGGTATTCGAAGGTTTATTGAAAGGAATTTTAGTTGAAGGCTAGTGGGGTTCGAAATCCGTGAGAACGTTAACTAATAAAAGAAATACCCATGTTAAAACTCACTACCTGTTTAGCTATTCTTGTTTTGGCAACATCATCTGTTGCGCAAAAAACTGAAATAAGTGTCAGTAGTTTGAGTCTTCAGTACGGTTACTCACTCAAAGCAAGAGTTGAGATAAGCAGGCATCCTGTTTTACACATTTCGGCCAACGGTGGCGTAGGATCAACTTTCCTGGCGCACCAGCTTTATCCAACACTCAATGCCGAAGTTCAGTTATACACTGGAGGTATGGGTACGCGCAAACCAAATATAAAAGGCCAGTCCCTTACTTTCGATTTTATTCTGGCTATGACTGTCACCACCGGACTTTCAAAAAACTTGTTTCAACAAAAAAATGAAGCATGGATTGAAAACCGAAACATGCCGCTTTACTATTTTTCAAATTTCAGTTTTCCGTCTCTTGTTAATCCGTATGATTATTCTTTCTCACTCGGCACAAATCTGGTTTGGTCCAGCGATAGGGGAAGGTTCTTTCAACGTCTTGGGTTTATCAACTTTCATGTCAATCGGTTTCAAGCTTCATATTACAACGATGGTGGTCCGCCTATAGACTTTTTAGGAATGGGCGATAAAAAAGATCGCTACTACACGGGTGGGGGAATCATCAGTTATCACGGACCAAAATACACAGCGATCAATCTTGTTGAACTGGGCTATCATAAATTTACAGGCTATTCAAAAAATTCGTTCGAAGTGGCCAATCATTTGCAACAGGCTTATGTAAACTACATTGACCAAACGCAAAAATTTTTCAACAGAAGTCTGTGGTCACTCAACCTTGCCAATCCACAGCAACATTGGGGTGTTAATCTTCGGGAATACAACCGCACATCTTGGGATATGCAACACCAGATTCATTGGGGTGGTTATAATCCATTTCACCTGGTGGCCTATGATCGAACCATTTCTGTTTCTGGTCAGGCGTATTATTCACAAACAAACATTGGACTGCGATGAGACATCTACTTTACCTGCTGGCGATTGTGCTCATGAGTTCATGCCATCCAAGAGAATTCTCTACCATTCGGGATTTTGATTCTGTGGGCAAAAGAAAATTAGAGTTCGATAACACCTATCAATTTTTTGTACGCGAGATCTACAAAGAATCTACCAATGAGAATAATTCGCTAACCAACAAAAAAGAAAAGACCGACTCCTCGCGAAAAAGTCTTATTGAAATCGAATATATCCTGTATTCAGAAGTTTCTGACAATATTCTATACATCACCACTGTTCCCGACCGATACCAAAAATATTATTCAATGCATGGGATGCCCGAAACGCAAATAAATGCTCGCGATATTAATACACTTCATTTTGGCAAACTCAATGGCCGAGACAAAGCTGAGTTTAAGACTTATAAAAAGAACACCACGTTTACCTGGCAATACGATCTACCTCGCGACAGCTTTTTGATCAAACGGATTATCGAAACCAGAAATGGTGTTTATCAGGATGAACGATCGGTAGAGAATTCTATCTATCAGGGGGCAACGTTTAGAAAAGTAAATAATTTTGAGTTTGTCTACAAAGACAACAAGGGGGATACAACCGTTTTGAAAATGAAAGACCGTGTCCTCTATGTATCGAACAAGCGAAAGAAATATTTTGTCTATTTCAATTTTGACAATGCAATACCCCGGAAATCCCCAAAGAAAAACGGTCAGAACAATAATGAAGGTGAGCAAGGAAATAAAGCGGAGTTTACCACGATCATCTTTAAAAGATCAAATCGCATTCCATATGATCCCCGTTCGGTTGTTAAATAATGCTGTGTTAAACACGGAATAGTAATTGTGAATCAAATCATAGTTATAAAATCATAATCATCACCGCCATGCTAAACCAACTTAAAGCTGCTCTGAATAAAGTAGCAGAAGAAAAAAGTCCCGAGCCAGAAGTCATTTCATATCAGACCTTGCGCAATGCAATCGGTTGGTTAGGAAGCATGTTGCCAGTCGCATTAATTGTCGGATCTTTTTTATTCGGGCCGTGTGACATCATTCAACCTTCCATCAGTCATTACTATTTTACCAACATGCGCGAGGTGTTTGTTGGACTAATGTGCGCGGTTGGATTATTTCTGTTTTCGTACAAAGGTCATAGCCAATTGGATAGTATGGTCTCTAATGCGGCCGGACTCTTTGCGTTTGGTGTAGCATTATTCCCAACCAATGCTATTGATGGATATCACTGCCAGCACGAAATCATTTCCTTTATTGATGTTCCGTTTCATAGCGTCATTCACTTTACGTGTGCCGGATTATTTTTCTTCACCCTTTCTATGATGTCGCTATTGCTGTTTACCAAAAGTAAAGAGACAAAAGAAAATCAAACCGATGAGAAGCGAACTCGAAATGTAATTTATAAAGTATGCGGATGGATTATGCTGGTAAGCATTGCCATCATTGCCATAAGCGGACCTGTACTTCATGTTGACGAAACCAGCCAGATTACATTTTGGTTTGAAACGGTGGCTTTGCTTACGTTTGGTATTTCCTGGCTTACAAAGGGAGAAATGTTGTTTGGTGATAAGTAAAAGATCCTTCCTTAACGTTGGCTATCATAGTCTACAGGGTAAGGTCTAGAATAAACCGGAGGCCTACTCTCTTTTCGATCCAAACAAGAAAATTTGCAATACAAAATAATTAATGATCAAGTCTGCCGGGTTGACAGAACTGTTACAACTAATCAATCTTAACCAAGCCATTTTTAATAGTCAACAAAACTAAGCCCGCGCAGCTTCGGGCACACTAAAACCAAGGACACGAGGATTTCTCCTTCAATTAGCTCGGCAATGAGTGCTTTGCTGGCCTGCGACATGAAATTTAAGTACATATAAAAACTAATCGTCTGCTTCAACGATTGCGGGCAACGATCCTCACGCAGCGGAGTGAAATGTTACGTTTACGACTCGAAGAAGAGGACTCTGTTGATTCATATTTTCTTAACTTGACCTAAAGCCGATTGCAAAAATACGATTTAAGGCTTTCAGCCAGATGATCCAGGCTGATTGGCTTACAACTGTTGTCTACGGGTAGACAACAATAAGAGCACTTCTCAAAAAGTTATTGTTGGGATGAGATTAATCCAATAGAAAGTAGTAACTTTTTAGCCAATCAATAAGTATGGTCGTTAGCGTTAACTTAGGGTCGATAGTATATCACGTCTGTGAATCAACGCCACAGATAACACAAGCACCGTTTGGCTGGGTTTTATTTGTTCAACAGGAAATGTCATCCAGTGCAACGGCTATTCTGGATCGGGAAAATGATCAGGTTCAAAAGACACTTCTTTACAGTCTTATCCCTGTAGTGGTAGCCTTTTCCTTTATTGTTTTCATTTTTTACCGAGCGAAGCGCGAATCCTTCTTCAAACAAAAGGAAACGGAATTAAAACTGAACATCTCTGAAGTAGAGATGAAAGCATTACGGGCGCAGATCAATCCTCACTTTATTTTTAACTGCCTTAACTCCATTCATCATTACATGCACCAGCATGATGTAAAACAGGCGGGTGAATATCTGATTAAATTTTCGCAGTTGATTCGCTATGTATTGGAGTCTTCTTCTTCGCGAATGGTCAGTCTTGCTGACGATCTTGAAGCTTTGAAACTCTATATGGAGTTGGAGCAATTGCGCATGCAACATGCTTTTGATTTTGAAATTATCACAAACTCAATTCAAGATCTTGATTCTATGCTCATTCCACCCATGATGATGCAGCCTTTCGTAGAAAATTCAATATGGCATGGTTTGAGCCAGAGAGGTACAGGAGGGAAAATAAGAATCACGATCAGCAAAGAAAATGAAATGATTCAATGTATACTGGAAGATAATGGTAAACGCAATGCAAAAAAAAATGAGGACAATGTACCGGCTACCATTAAGAAGACCTCCATGGGAATGACATTGATCAAAGACCGTTTAGAAGTAGTGAGCCAGATTTATAAAACGAAGGCCGATTTTAGAATGGAAGATTGCATGAATGACCCTTTACCCAAAGAAGGAACACGCATTGTTTTGGTTTTACCTTTTGAAGATTAACCACCTATGACCTACTCTGTTGTTATTATTGAAGACGAGAAGCATCAACAGGAAATGCTTTCACATCTGCTTGAAGAGGATTTTCCAGAACTTAAGGTGATTGGAATAGCTTCTTCCATTCCAGAAAGCATACAGATGCTGGCAAGTACAAAGCCCGATCTCGTTTTTATGGATGTACTCCTGCCACCGGATACGTCCTTTGATTTATTAAACTCATTACAGAATATTCCTTTCGAAATTATTTTTACTACTTCATTTGAAGAATACGCTGTAAAGGCCTTTCGGCTATCAGCAGTAGATTACTTAGTGAAGCCTGTTGTTAGAGCGGAACTAAAGTTGGCTGTAGATAAATTCAAACAAAAAAAATCGATGAAAGATACTTCCATTCACATTCAGACTCTGCTTGAAAATATCCAGGTAACAAAAGCGGAGCATACTAAAATTGCACTGCCCACTCTTACCGGATTTATTTTTGTAACGGTGAAAGATATTATCCGATGTGAGTCCGACAATACCTACACCACTTTTTTTACCACCGATAAACGAAAGATCATCGTTTCAAAAACGTTGAAAGATTGTGAGCAAATGTTGAGTGACTATCGTTTCTATCGTGTACACAATTCGCACTTGATAAATTTGGAATACATCGCGGAGTACACGAAAGGCGAAGGAGGAATTGTAAAAATGTTGGACGGTTCGCAGATCGATGTGAGCAGAAGAAGAAAAGAAGAATTCCTTCATGTGTTGAAAAGAAGCTGAACCAGATTCTGTTGGACTTTTGCCAATCGCTGTGCCATTACTTCCATCTACTGCTTTGTGCTGTCGGTACTATTTAGAGAGCAGTAGTTTGGCTAAGAAGTTTAAAGAAAGTTACATGGCGAAATTAGTGGCTTCAACGTTTATCGGCAACGGCTCTTTGTGGTTGTATCTGGATGATAAATTGATCATGCAAAATAGTGACACTCTTACTATGGAACTCAACGAAGATGAAGAATACATTGTGTATTGGTTTGTGAAAGGAGCTCCAGGCAGTTCATACTCTATCACAATTTCTTCTCCGCGAGAAGCACAATATCAGTTAACGAGAGTGTTGGGCAAGAGCGGAAAGGATAATGCAGCTTTAAGATTTAAAATCTAATTATAATTATAAGAAACCCTCTAAAAATAAACAGTATGAAAAAAATCTTACTAATGGTCATTGTGATAATGATTGCATTTTCTTGCAGGCAAAAAGAAGCTGCTAAAGGCTCCGGTGACAATGATAGTGTAAAATTAAGTACAGATGAAACTGAACGACTCCTTATTGGGAACATTGATTTAACTGAGGCATCGCAGTTGATTTCCAATTTTGTAGGAGATACGAATCAAAATGAATTTCTGAGAACTCTTTCTCAAAATCGAGCGTTGGGAGGAATTTTTTCAATCAAAAATTTCCCAAAATGCAGTCTTAACAGTAACGAGGCTGTAGTGTTATGGTTCTGCATAAATAATGATCCTTCTGACCTAAAGAGTCCTCCATTTTTTTTGAGTGCTGAGATGATACCGGATTTAAGTATATATCCCAACGGCTCGTATCCTAAAGAACCAGTTTCAATTGATTCATTAGAATTCCCAAAGACTTTTACGTACGATCCTGACGATGGGGCTAGCACTAAAGACGTCAGAAAATTTCTAATTGAACACACAATGAAAACAAAGAATCTTAAGAAAATCCATAGGGATAAAGTCAATGCTTATAAGTCTGGCTTTCAATCATTGCAAGACCAAATCCCTCATCCAGGTGGGGGGCAATATTGTAAGTACCCATTAGCCATCTTTCAAAATTCAGAAATTGAAGTTAAGACCACAGGAAAAAAATATTCATTTGGAGTGCATGCATTTCTAGATCAAAAGCCAACTTATATACGATATTATTTTGGGTACAATAAAGATGAACCTGAAAATAGAATTAGAGTTATCCTCTTTGCAGTTAATGCAAAAGGCGAAAATATTATTGAACAAGGTAGAGGAGAACCAGCTATCATTCTACAAAAATCAGTTCCTCCATTTCAATGATATCAGACTGGCTTAAATATTTGTCCATCTTTTTTGTCATTGTTCCCATTCTGTTTAGTCTCATGACTATAAAAACAGACGGATTCACTATCCGTCTGTTTTTATTTTTATGTATTGGTCTAAGTGCAGAATTAATAATGGAATTTGGTGGAATGACGAAAGAATACAAGTTCGTGGTATTCGATATTTACTGCCTGCTGGAATGTACTTTTTTTTTCTGGGTAATCAGCAACTACGTTGATTTTTTGTTTAAATCTTTGCTGAAATTATTTTTCTTTATTTCATTTCCGCTTTGGATCGTCTGTCTTTTTATCATACCTGGTCTGGTCATCCTTGAGATGCCTGGTATTGCATTCTTCAATTTAATTTATGAAGTGGCTATATCCTTTCTGGCTGTTCATGTATTATTGAAATTCATTGAGAGCTCGAGGCAAATTTCTGCAATCCCTGCCTTCTGGTTTTTTCTTGGAGTGTTCTTCTATTGCTTTACTACCTTTTTTTTAATGAGCTTTATTGATTCTTCCGTTGGCAAAAAAATATGGTGGTCTCATAATGTCTTTAATATGATCACATATCTCTTCTATTCCATTTCACTTTGGAAAGCTCACACCAAAGGTTCATTCACAATTCATCGCTAATTGCAAAGTTGTCTCATCCGCTTTCTACTTTAATCCAACCGTCCGCAGTTTTACTGCAGCCATGCACTAGTTCATGATGGCACGCTCCTATTCCTTGCTGTAAGTTCGGTAAACAATTCAGCAGCAAGTTGCTGAAAGAAGAAAGAACCGAAAATTTAATAGAAATGAAAACCCTCAATTTTTTACTGGCAATTTTTGCTTTTGCTTTACTCGTCAGCACCTCTGGTTGTGACGAAGAAGGCTGTACTGACTCAAAAGCATTGAATCAGGATTTTACTGCAGATAAAGATAATGGATCTTGCACCTACTCAACAGCCGTGTTCTATGGGTCAATTCCATCACCCTTCCCCCCGGTAACAGTAACGGTAAATGGAAGCACTGTTGGTACTATTTCAGCCTATTATCCATCTGGTCCTGGTAATTGCTCTGTGCCTGGTGTTGCCACGTTTCAATTCGACAATGGAGAGAAAGTGGATTGGGTGGTAACGGACGCTATAGGCAACATTTTCAGTGGAACACTTGAGCCAAACTCATTTTCTGATTGTCTGAAAGTCAGAGTTTACTAAATGATTTAATTATGAAAGAATATAACCAATAAAAAATATCATGAAACAATTTCACACTATTGCTACATTTTTTCTGTTGATAAGTATGGATACACTTGGACAACAAATTATTGAATACAATTTTCTAACAAAAGATCCGCCAAAAGTAACGCCCTTGGTTATCGGCACGAGCAGTACTTTTAGAATTAACAATATCAATAAATTTCTATATGAAGTGAAAATTGAGTCCAGTCAATCTGAATTTAACTCAGACCCACCTGCAATATTTTCAACAATTTTTAAGTTTGAAAAAAAAGAAGAGAGCACTGGAAAATTGGAAGCTGACAAAGTAATAGAGAATTCTTCTGAGTCCACAGAAAAAAAGGAAACAGCATTGCTTTTTGGAATGGAGAAAGCGTTGTTGTATAAAAACAAGCAAATGCTTTTTTCAATTAAGGAAGATTTAAGTGTACTAAATGAAAGACCTGATAGCTTAAAAGAGAATGATAAAATCTCTCAACTAGGAGTTGTCATAGAAGACTTAAAGAACAAAATAAAAGACCAAGAAGGAAAAATTATAGAATTGTATAAGGCAATTGATAATGAATATCTTAAAAAGACTACAGAGATTCATGTAAATGGAAGAATTGTTAGTGAAGCCTTTGATCAACTAGAAGAAGCAAAAACAATAAAAAATAAACTTATCAGAATTTCTTTAACTGATGGATTAAACTATCAAAAAGCGACAGGAATTCTTAATCAACTCATCTTGGAGTATCCGTATATTTTGAAACCAGAAAAGCTCTTGTCCTCCTTTCAAAGCAGTTACAATAGTTTCAAAACTTCTTTACAATTATACTCTGTAAATACTGCTGTGAAAACACATTTTGGAAATGATGATGAAAAATTGAAAGAATCAACAAGCTCTCTATCAAAAGAAATTGAAGAGATCAAAAGTAATGTTGATAAATTTGATTACACGAAGTTATTCGAAGAGATTAATCAACTTTTAACTGAATTAAACAACGAAAACAATTACTTCATTTCGTCAGATCCTGTGCAAGCTAAAAA
>JBDTTT010000095.1:0-21747 GCA_039930485.1 Chryseolinea sp. | reverse complement strand
GTGGTTCGTTCTTTTCCATCCAGGTCAATGCTTTCTCATAGGTATTAATCTCATCGAAAGAATGAACGGCAGGATCAGCAACAATGCCAATACTTGTATTGCCGGAACCCAATGGAATGACCCAAAGCCAATATCCTTTATCCATAAAATGGACTGTGCTCAAATAGCGCAAACCTGGTTTAAGAAATGTTCGCCAGGTTTGATCCTCCGACCAATCATCAATATCAATGACACCCTTCAGTCGATACCATACGGCATTGACATGGTGCTCCATCGGTTTTTGAAATCCAAGTTTGCGCTTTAGTATGCTTGCACGACTAGTTGCATCTACTACCCAACGCGCACAAACTATTTTCTCTGTCCCTTGATTCATATAAAGAACAGTATGCCCGTCATCTGAAAGTGCTACATCTTTCACACGTGCACCCAAGGTCATTACTGTTCCCTGCTCTTGCGTCTTTTGAGATAAAAAATTTTCAAATGTACCGCGATCAATCTGATGACTGGGTGTGAGTAATCTTTCCCTCGGACCAAGCTCAACGCGACTTGTTATATCTTCTTTGTGATGGGACTTGAAAAAGAATCGTAGTCCGTGTTTAGGCAATTGAAATTCTTCAAGGTGTTCTTTCAGGTTCAGAACTTCACGTAAATAATGCGATCCTAGTTCAACCGTTGATTCACCGACCTTATGTCCTGCCACGGTTGCCGGATGATTACGCATTTCTAAAATCAAAATCGATATTTCAGGACGCGACTTTCTGAGTTGAAGCGAAAGTGTTAACCCAGCGAGGCCCCCACCTAAAATAACAACATCGTATTTCATTTCAGAATTTCCATTCTCTTGACTCATGGATGTGGGTTTAATCAAATAAAGATAGTTCTTAAAGTCCAGAGTCTAAAGTCTTGAGTATTGAGTTTGAATTCTTGCAACTAAAAACTCAAAGTGAGTTACTGAACCCTAACGATTCGGTTCAATGTGTATTAATACATTGCCTAATTCCGGTATCTTGTGCTTTAATGTGTCTTTCAATTTGTGAGCAATATCATGTCCTTGCTTAACTGAAATATGCGCATCGACAATGGCATGCAGGTCAACGTGGTATTTCATTCCTGCTTTTCGGATGAAACATTTTTCTGTATCAATAATACCATCAACTGTTAACGAGATCTTTCGAATGGACTCAACCAAGTCATCATATAAGTGCTCATCCATAATCTCCCCAAGTGCAGGTCTGAAAATCAAATAACTGTTATACAAAATGAAAATAGAGGAAAAGAGCGCAGCCCAATCATCTGCTGATTCATATCCTTTTCCAAAATAAAGTGCAATAGAAATTCCGGTAAAGGCAGCGATTGAGGTAACTGCATCACTTCGATGATGCCAGGCATCTGCTTTCAATGAAGAGCTGTTGGTCTCTTTGCTTCTTCGGATTACAATTCGGTAGGATATTTCTTTCCAGATGATAATTACACCAAGAACAATTAGTGTGAACGGCTTGGGTAATTCATGCGGTGTACCAATGTTTAAAATGCTTCTGTACGCAATAATTGTAGCAGAGGTGATTAAGAATCCAACCACTAAGAATGTAATCAGAGGTTCTGCTCGTCCGTGTCCGTAAGGATGATTTTTATCGGCAGGACGATTCGAATATTTCAATCCGAACAAAACCAATAAGGAAGAAAAAATATCCGTTGTTGATTCGATGGCATCCGCAATCAATGCATACGAATTCCCAAAATAACCTGTTAACCATTTTACAAGCGACAAAGCCGCATTTCCGAAAATGCTGAAGTAGGTTGCTTTAATTGCTTTCTCCTCGTTTGTCATTGCTGAATTTCTAAGCAAGGCAAGTTAAGCAGGAACTTCAAACGGAATTCCGATCTGTTTTGATATGTCTTTCAAATCATCCACCACCGCTTGAATAACAGGGATACCTTCTTTTGTTCTTTTGATTTCTTCGAGACGTTCGGGATCACCGGGGATAAGAACAGCATCATTACCCGGTGTTGGTCTCGTATTTCTAAATACCTGAATCCATTCGTCAATCATTTTTTTGAAATCATCTTTTTCCATGAAGCCATCAATTTCCATGGCACCAAAAAAATGACCGATACCTTTGCCAACACTTCGCGAAGGAATTTCTTGTCGCAAGGCGAATGGCGGTGCAAAGGGCCCCCAGTTCGCTCCGCTCAATACACAACATAAAATATCGACCATTGATGAAAGTGCGTAACCTTTATGTCCACCGGTTTGAAATTCTGAACCCAATGGTAAAAGTGCTCCACCATTAATCATATCATTTGGATCTGTAGAGAGTTCACCATTCTTATCAATGATCCAACCACGCGGAACAGGTTTACCTTTTCTTCGCGCAATTTCAATCTTACCATATGCTGCTGCACTTGTTGCCAAGTCAATAACAATAGGTGGTTCTTTAAATCCAGGAAATGAAATAGCAATTGGGTTCGTCCCTAACATTCGCTCAGCTCCCCACAATGGCGCGACTAGTTTTGTTGAGTTGGTCATCGACCATCCGATCATATCGCGCTCCAATGCTTTCATTGTGTAATACGAAGCAATGCCATAGTGATTTGTATTGCATACACTTACCCAACCTGATCCAAATTGATCTGCTTTATCCATTGCAATACTATTGGCATGGGGACCAACAACAAGACCTAAACCGTTATCGCCATCAACAGTAGCAACACTTTTTTTCTCGCGTACAATTTTAATATTCGGTTTCGGATTGATGCGTCCCATCTGCAACATATCAAAGTAAGTATGCAATCGTGCTACACCGTGTGAATCAATACCACGAAGATCAGCCTTCGATAATACTTCTGATGCTAACGTGGCATCCTGGCCTGGCACACCAAAGTGCATGAATACTGTTTTGGAATAATCCTTAAGATAATCCGGTGAAAAGTTATAATACCTTGGCTCGCTCATTATTCTATCTTCTAAATTCTAAATACTCTATTCTATAAATGAAAAACTCTCTGCATCGCTGCCCACTTCTCTCCTGGTTTTGCATACGGTAAGGCATCCTGGTATTTCCACATCAACGTTTCCCACTCCTGAACTTTGGGATTATCTTTATCCATTTTTCCCTTTCGCTCAAATGAAAAAGAATCATTTACGTCAATGATCATAAACAAATGATTGCCTACACGGTAGATCTCCATATTCTCAATTCCTGAATCGCGAAGGCTTTGAAGAATTTCAGGCCATACTCTTTTGTGATAGTCATCATACTCGGCAATGAGTTTGGGATCGTCTTTCAAATCGAGGGCAAGGCAATGTCGTTTCATGATTTCTGTACTTTATAACCACGCAAACCAAAGAATAAAATCACAGCAAAACCAATTATGGGTATGATGAGTGAGTTTTGAATTCCATTCAATGATAACCAACCTGTAATAGGCGGCAACACTGCTCCTCCAACAATCGCCATGATTACAAGACCCGATCCTAACTTTACCTGTTCACCCAGATCTTTAATGGACAACACAAAAATGGTTGGGAACATAATCGACATGAAGAAATAGGTTAAGCTTACAGCAATGACAGCAGGTATGCCAGAACCAACGTATGCATAGGTAAGTAGAAGAACACAGGCCACTGCATAGAAGGAAAGTAATTTATTTGCACTAAACTTCGAAAGAAGCCATGTTCCTACAAATCTTCCTAGCATAAAAAGTGCTGCGGCAAAAGATGCATGGAAACCAGCGGATTGTGTAAACGTTGTGGTATCGGAAAAGGGATAGAACCACTTAACCAGTTGAAGATTTTCTTCTTTTGCGAAATGCAATTTGAGGTCAACAAAATATCCCCATATCGAAGACTGTGCCCCGACATAAAAAAATTGAGCCAGCACACCAAACATCAAATGTTTATGCCGGGTGATCCCTTTGAATGAGGCATGCTTTTCTTCCGCAGAAGAAATCTCTGGCATTTTTGTAATCGCAAATAAAATGGCTACAAAAAACACCACGCCTGCAATAATTAAATACGGCATCTGCACCGACTGCGCCTCTGCAATACGTATGGTTTCAGCTTCTGCCACAGGCATGGCCTTCAACATTTCGTTTGTATATTCTTTATCAGAAAAAATAACCAGGCTTCCGATCATTGGACCCAGAATAATACTGAGTCCATTAAAGGATTGAGAAAAGTTGATGCGCCTCTCTGCTGTAGCGGGATCACCTAAAACCGTTACATAAGGATTGGCTGCTGTCTCCAGAAATGCAAGTCCACAAGCAATAACAAATAATGCAAAAAGAAATACACTGTACACACGCATTTCAGAAGCCGGAAAGAAAAGCAACGCTCCAACAACATACAATCCGAGTCCAATGAGAATACCTTTCTTATATCCGATCTTATTCATCAAAAACGCGGCCGGCAGCGCCATTACAAAATAGCCAATGTAAAATGCCGAATCGACAATACCGGCTTGCGCGCGATTGAGATTCAATGCGGTTTGAAAATGTTTGATCAATGTTCCATTTAAACTGTTGGCGATGCCCCACAGAAAAAATAAACTCGTGACTAAAATAAAAGGAAGCAAATACTTTTTACCCGCTACATAGTCTGAAGATGTAGTGGTGCTGGTGTTGATGATGGGCATGGTCTGGTTTAGGATTTGATTTGTGATGAGTGATTATTGACTTGTGATTTATGATTTATCAGTGATACCTTAAATAGCGCGATCAAGATGAACATACCCACCATCCACATGAATCAATTGACCAGTAGTGTGACTTGATTTTTCTGACAACAGAAATGCGGTCATGTTTGCAATCTCTTCGCTGGTGGTCATTCTGTTTTCAAAAGGTATTTTGTTTGTGATGGTATTTAATTTCTCTTCGGGATTTGAAAATGTTTTGATCCACTTGTCATACAGTGGTGTATAACATTCTGCCACAATGATGGCATTCACCCGAATCCCGTAAGGCAACAACTCAACCGCCCATTCGCGTGTCAAGGCATTACGTCCTCCGTTTGATGCTGCATACGCAGATGTATTTCCCTGACCCGTTTCGGCTGTTTTTGATCCGATGTTTACAATCGAGCCCTTCGATTTGATGAGCATCGGTAATGCATAATGTGCTATTAGATAATAATGCACTAAGTTTTTATGAATCGATTCCATGAAGCGTTCATAACTTCCATGCTCCAATCCTACTCCATCATTTACACCTGCATTATTTACCAACCCATCGATCTTACCAAATTGATTTACAATATTTTCAACAGCTTGTTTACATTCATCTGGATTGGAAAGCTCCGCTACAACCTGAAAGCATTTACCTCCAGCCTTCGTAACTTTTGATACGGTTACATTATTATCGGCTTCACTGCGACCAACGATAACGGGCACTGCACCCTCTTTTGCGAGTACTTCTACAATACCTTCACCAATACCTTTGGCTCCCCCGGTAACGATGATCACTTTATTCTGAAGTTGTAAATTCATGAACTAAAGATTATAAAATCTTCTGGCATTTTCACCCATCACCAAAAGCTTTTCATTATTTGTTAATCGGGAGGTGTATTGTTCAACAATGTTAAACTGCTGATCATACGTTGCTGCGAGTAAACAGACCGGCCAATCGGAACCGTACATTAATCTATTCGGTCCAAAGCTTTCGAAAAGTTCATCGAGGTAAGGAAAGAAATCCTCCGGCTTCCACTCAGACCAGTCGGCTTCTGTTACCATCCCTGAAATTTTGCAATACACATTTTCAAAGGTTGCCATGGCCGCCATATTCAATTCCCAATGCGTCTTCTCTTTTGTTTTAATGGATGGTTTGGCGATGTGATCCACAACAATTCTAAGATTTGGAAACTGCTGAACGAAGAGTAATGCTTCTTCCAGTTGATGATGGTAAATCAGCAAGTCGTAGGTGAGATTATATTCGTGAAGTATTTTTATTCCACGCACAAATTCCGATCGCAACATAAAACCCGCTGGCTCGGATTGAATAACATGTCGCATACCTTTCAATTTTTCGAACTGGGAAAAATAATCCAGTCGCTCGCGAAGATCGGGCGCCATTAAATCGAGCCAGCCCACAACACCTTTAATGAAATCATGCTGGTCAGAATGAAAAAGAAGGGCGTGCGTTTCATGTTCCGACTGATCGGCTTGCACCGCAACACATCCCACAAAATTATTTTTTGTTAATAATGGCTCAAGATCAGCAGGCTGAAAATCACGCCTGATCACACTCATTGCATCCGTAATCCATGAATCCCGAAAAGGATCATATCGCCAAAAATGTTGGTGAGCATCTATGTACATAAGCCTTCTCCCCGGTTTAGATGATCGATAAAGCTAATTCATTTTTCAATGCCGTTTACTTATGTCTTTCTTTTTGGTATCACTCGATCCTATTGTTAGGACATGTTTATTGGTACTTTACTCCAGAGGAGCAGCGTAAATATAGAAATAGAATAAGTTTAATGAACAGGCTCTGGAGAGCCTGCCCCGCTAAACTACAACCGTCAGGTGGCTCCGCTGGAGTCAGATAAAAACCATTAATGATGTTGCTACAAACAGGTTGCTCCTCTAGAGCAAAACTTGTGTCCTAATAGCAGCTCCCAATCGCGATCGGGCCGCTCCTAAAGAGAGGATGCAGCGGAACTTATGCAAACGGCATGGATTCATTTTTATGGATTTGATGGCAGGTAAAAATCTTCGATATTTCGAGATTCATTAACCACTCCATGCTTAAAATTGACAGCCATACACACATCATCCCTAAAAAGCTACCCAACTGGAGTGAGAAATTTGGTTATGGCGATTTTATTTACCTGCAACACCACAAAAAAGGTGTGGCGAAGATGATGCGGGGAAATCAATTCTTCCGCGAAATAAAAGAGAATGCCTGGAATGCTGAGTTGCGAATAAAGGAGTACGAAAAGTTCAACACACAAGTACAGGTAGTTTGCACCATTCCGGTTATGTTTTCGTATTGGGCAAAGCCATACGATTGTCTCGAGCTTTCGAAATTTTTAAATGACCACATTGCCGATTTAATTATAAAGCATCCAAAGAACTATTTAGGCTTGGGAACCATCCCTATGCAGGATACTGAACTGGCGATACAAGAATTGGAACGATGTAAAGAAATTGGTCTGCAGGGCATTCAAATCGGATCGAATATTGAAGACCTCAATCTGAATGAAGAGCGTTTCTTTCCCATCTTTGAAGCCTGCGAAAAGTTAGGCATGGCGTTGTTAGTACACCCCTGGAACATGATGGGGCAGAAAAACATGCAGCGCTACTGGCTTCCCTGGCTGGTGGGAATGCCAGCTGAAACTTCACGCGCAATATGCTCCATGATCTTTGGCGGAATTTTTGAAAGGCTACCTAACCTGCGGGTGAACTTCGCCCATGCAGGTGGTTCTTTCTTTCCAACGATCGGAAGAATAAAACATGGTTTTGATTGTCGCCCCGATTTAGTGGCAATTGACAACCAGGTTGACCCGCGAAAATATTTGGGTAAATTCTGGGTGGATAGTGTGACCCATGATGAGTTGATGCTGGAATATGTATTGAAACTTCAAGGCTCAGCTAAAATAACATTGGGTTCTGATTATCCTTTCCCGTTAGGCGATTTGGAAATTGGTAAGTTTATCGAAGACATGCCTCTGGACACAAAAGTAAAAGAAGATATTTTTCATCACTCAACCTTAGCGTGGCTTGATGTTAAGAAAGAACGATTTATTTAATATAAAGATGAAGAAGAATATAGCGTGGGTAGTTTTTATTTTCGTTTTATGTGCGTCCACCGGTTTTGCCCAGGACCAATCGAAAAATGAAGAGTATGTTCGGCAAGCAGAACAATATAAACGATCCATGTTGTTGCGCGTGTTGGATTCCGGAGTGCAATTCATGGAGTCAGGGAATTACATTGTGGCCGATCAAAAATTTCAATATGTATTAAAGAATACAAAAAGTGTTCCTTCGGATTTAACCTTCTACTTTGGAAAAAATTCCTATCACTTAGAAAAGTACCAGCAAAGTATTGACTGGCTGAACAAATACATTCAGTTAAAAGGAACCAACGGACAATATTCGGAAGAAGCCTTACAAATTCTGAAGAAATCGGAAAATGAATTTCTAAAAGAGAAATCAAAGGAAATAACGAAGGCAGCAGAAGTACTCTCTACCGATTTTGATATTGATTGCGGGCCCGATGGAAAAGTAGTTTGCCCGGTATGTAAAGGAGATCACGTAATCACGAAGAAAGGTCCCTTTGGTTTTATCTATCAAACCTGTGGCTACTGTAATGACCAGGGATTACTGAGTTGCGAAGAATACAATCTCTTAATAAGAGGGCAACTCAAATCAAAGTTGTAAGAAATAAAGTGTATCAATCTTAACATACAACGCTGGTGAGCAAAACATGGAATATAAAGCATATCGGTTTCTTTCTTGGACCCTTGCTTTTTGTTTTGATTCTCCTCTTCACTTCGAATGATTTAATTGCACCAGACGCAAATAAGGTAATTGCGTTAGCCGCATGGATGATTATATGGTGGATCATGGAATCGGCACCTGTGGCGGTTACTTCATTATTACCATTGGCGATATTTCCTGCATTAGGTACGTTGTCAATGGGTGAAGCCTCTGCTCCGTATGCTAACCCGGCTGTGTTTCTTTTTATGGGTGGATTCATGATTGCCCTCGCTTTAGAGAAACATAAACTTCACGAACGCATCGCCATCAATCTCATTCGCATAACGGGCACTTCTGGCAATGGAATTATTCTGGGTTTCACCCTGGCAACCGGATTGATCAGTATGTGGATCAGCAACACCGCTACAGCTTTGATGATGCTCCCGATAGCGGTTTCCGTAATTGAACTTCTTCGCAGTCCTTCAAGCGAAAGCGGGACAGCGTTGAGTAAGGGTGAACGAAATTTTGCATTGGGTTTAATGTTGAGCATTGGCTATGCGGCCAGCATTGGAGGAATCGGAACCATCATTGGCACTCCTCCTAACGTTGTGTTCGTTGGTTATGCCAAGCAGTTTTATAATCACGATATTTCCTTCTTCCGTTGGACGTTGATCGGAGTTCCGATTTCCATTCTCATGCTGTTTACCTGTTACTTCATTATCACCCGAATTCTTTTTCGAAACGGATTAAAAAGTGTCGCGGGCTCACAACAATTAATTGTTACTAAACTGCACAATCTGGGCAATATGAAAAAAGAGGAGAAGCTTGTACTGCTTGTCTTCAGCTTGACTTCCTTCTTCTGGATATTTCAACAGGGATTAAATTCCGCTTTTGGAAGAGAACTCTTTAATGATACCAACATTGCCATTACAGGAGGACTATTGATGTTTCTTGTTCCTGTAAATTTTAAAGAAAGTAAATTTATATTGGTTTGGGAAGATACAAACAAACTACCGTGGGGAATTTTAATTCTCTTTGGTGGTGGTATTTGTTTGGCGAAAGGAATGGAGACCTCTGGAATTATTAAAGCCATTGGAACGTACATCTCCGCACAACAAGGTCTTCCTCTTTGGCAATTGCTTCTTATCTTGATAACCATCACCGTTGTGTTAACCGAATTTATGAGCAACGTTGCATTGGTAACGATTATCATTCCTGTCGTTTTCGGTATTGCAGATGGATTACATTATGATCCGTACGTATTAGCATTACCCGTAACACTTGCCGCGAGTTGTGCATTCATGTTCCCCATCTCCACCCCGCCAAATGCAATTGTATTTGCCAGCGGACATATTAAAATGAAAGACATGATGCGCGCTGGTGCATTGCTCAATGTAGTTTCCATTATTATTATCCTGTTACTTTCACTATTTTACCTGAAAGACTTGAAGGTGTAGATTCGTACAAAGAAGAGATTGAATACAAAAGATTTACTTCGAATTTGCTCCGGCCAAAGCAAGTTTGAGTTTGTATTCAGCCAAATATCTTTCAAACAACTCCGGATTCTTAAATCGGTTAAATCGCTGTTGAGATTTGAGTAGTAGAATTACCTCGATTATTTCATCGTCCGTCATGTTGGCGATGTTATCTCTTGAAATATTAGGATAAAGACTGTGATCAATCTTCGAAACCAATTGCCGGATATGCTCATTCATGAAATACCTGAAACATCTGTCGGGTGTTGTGTATTTCTCCAGACCGTAACCATATTCTAAATCGACAAGCCTTCCCGCCCACTCAATGCTGGCAAGATCTTCATTGCGCTTTTCCTGTATATCATAAATGAGATCGCAGAAGCAATGTGGCTTTGAATCATAATCATGATCGCGGGAAATAAGGCGAACCACATAATTAAAAAAGATCATCTCGGTAAGAGAAGTATTAACATGCTTTGGGTAAATCACCTGATAGATACGAAGAAAGTTCTCTGGCAAAGGCTCTGAATCGGTTAGCTCTTGCGCAAACTCCCGCATTTGAGTTTTTGATATAAAGAGCTGCCAACGTGTTTTCAATAGCCAGAAACCTATTCCAACTTCCATCACCACCAGTATGGCGCTGCAAATAGCAAATACCTTGAGGGCTTTGAATATTTTCTTGCGGATAACCTTAACTTTTTCGCGATCCATATTTTTATTGGAACCTTAATATGCAATAATTAAACGACTGTTCTATAAACATCTTGTAAAGTCCTCTATCCTACTTTCGCTTATCGCGAAAAATAGCTTTAAATATCAAAATGAATGCAATGCCTCCAATGCACATCACCAGCAATACTTCAGGGGTAATTAATTTAGTGGCGTGCATATTTTCATTTTAACTATAACCGGGCCAGGCTTTCTTCCAAAGCCTTAATTTTTGTTTCCGCATCGGCTTTCTTCTTTCGCTCGATCTCGATTACCTGTGGTGGCGCGCTGTTCACAAATTTCTCGTTTGATAATTTCTTATCAACCGAAGTCATAAACCCACGCTGATATTCCAAGTCTTTCAAAATTGCTTCGCGCTCCTTCGCTGCATCGATCTTACCTTCTATTGGAATAAAAAATTCTGTTGACCCAATTACGAAGCTTGTCGCATTTGATACTGTTCCCGCGTTAAAGGAGACCTCGCTCAAATTAGAAAGTTTTTTGACTACGCCTCCAAATGATTTTAGCAAGGTTGAATCAGAAGAGTTGACCAACAGACGCAACGCTATTTTTGGCGAAAGACCTTTTTCATTACGCGTATTCCTAATCACCTTAATCAATTCAAAAGCAAAACTACCCTGATCAAGAATGGATGCATTAAAAGCTACAGGTAGTGGCCACTGTGCTACCAAAATGCAATCGCTTTCTTTTCTCTCTGTCAATTCATGCCAAAGCTCTTCTGAGATGAAAGGCATAAACGGGTGAAGCGCTTTTAATAAACTTTCAAAAAATATAATGGTTCTATTATACGTTTCGGAATCAATCGGTTTTCCAAATTCCGGTTTAATAATTTCTAAATATCCCGCGCAGAAATCATCCCAAATCAATTTATAGGTAACCAGATTTAAAGCATCCGATATTCTGAACTTTGAAAAATGATCATCGAGTTCCATCAATGATTGATTCATTTTTGATTCGAACCATTCAATAGCAATTTTATTTTCTTCTGGTTGAGGAAGTGATTCTACCTCCCAACCTTTCACCAAACGAAATGCATTCCAGATTTTATTGGTGAAGTTTCTTCCGCGCTCAATCAGCTCTTCATCATAAGGCAAATCATTTCCTGCTGGTGAACTGTATAACATACCAGCACGAACTGCATCTGCACCAAACTTAGAGATCAAATCAAGCGGATCAGGTGAGTTACCCAATGACTTCGACATTTTTCTACCTTGCTTATCGCGAACAATTCCCGTGAGGTAAACATTTTTAAAGGGCATCTCACCGCGATACTCATAACCTGCGATAATCATACGTGCCACCCAGAAGAATAAAATTTCCGGAGCGGTAACAAGATCTTGCGTAGGATAAAAATAGTTAAGGTCAGCATTACCTTTGTTTCCATCCTTAAAAACAGAAGTATCAAATACAGCAATCGGCCACAACCAACTGGAGAACCAGGTGTCCATTACATCCTGATCCTGTTTCAGGTTATTAAACTTTAAACCTTGAACCTTGAACTGCTGAACCGCTTCAGCTTCCGTTTTCGCTACAGCAATTTCTCCATCCTCATTATACCATGCGGGAATGCGATGTCCCCACCACAACTGGCGAGATATACACCAATCGCGTACGTTCGACATCCAATGATTGTATGTATTCTTGAACTTTGGTGGAATGAGTTGAATGTCATCATTCATCACATGCTTAAGCGCAGGCTTCGTGATGGTTTCCATTTTCAAAAACCATTGCAACGAAAGACGCGGTTCTATTACAGCATCTGTGCGTTCAGAGAAACCTACATTACTCTTATATTCTTCTACTTTGCTTAAACAATTTTTCTCTTCCAGTTCTTTCGCGATTTTCTTGCGCGCGATAAAGCGGTCCTCTCCTATTAAAATCTGCGCTTTAGCATTGAGTGTTCCATCTTCATTTAAAATATCGATGACTTCGAGTTTGTGTTTTCTGCCTAACTCGTAGTCATTCATATCGTGAGCAGGTGTTACTTTCAAGCAACCTGTTCCGAAATCCATCGTCACATAATCATCTTCAATAATTGGAATAGCACGATTGATCAATGGAATGATGGCCTTCTTTCCTTTCAGATGTTTATATCGCTCATCGTTCGGATTAATACAGATGGCAGCATCAGCCATAATGGTTTCCGGTCGAACTGTAGCAATGGTAATAAATTCATCCTTGCTGCCTTCAATCGCATACTTGATGTAATACAATTTTGATTGAACATCTTTATGAATTACTTCATCATCCGACAAAGCCGTTTTACCAACCGGATCCCAGTTCACCATGCGCATACCGCGATAGATGTATCCTTTTTTATGCAGATCAATGAAGACATCAATTACGGCTTCGTAATAATCAGGGTCCATCGTAAACTTTGTGCGACTCCAATCGCATGACGCACCGAGTTTTTTTAATTGCTCAAGAATGATGCCGCCATATTTTTCTTTCCATTCCCACGCATATTTCAAAAATTCTTCGCGCGATAAATCCGATTTCTTAATTCCTCTCTCCCGAAGCATTGCTACTACCTTTGCTTCTGTTGCAATGGAAGCGTGATCCGTTCCCGGAACCCAACATGCTTCCTTGCCTTGCATTCTCGCTCTCCGAACCAGGATATCCTGAATCGTATTGTTGAGCATATGCCCCATGTGCAGCACACCGGTAACATTGGGTGGCGGAATAACAATAGTATAAGACTCCTTTTTAGGATCAGGTTTCGCATTAAAAAAACCATTCTCCATCCAATAGGAATACCACTTATTTTCTACTTCAGAAGGATTGTACTTGGTCGACAGCATTTTTAAATAGTTGGTTGCTCCTTTATGGTCGTTCCATTGTGACGACAGTTCTGCAATCAACGGTCCAGAAACAACGATCAACCAAAAAAGAGGGTCAAAAATAAGGAAATTGGCCTGAAAACCGAATTATTGAAAAACTCGAAATCCAGTTGAATAGCTTGTATCGTAAATGGATTTGTAAACCAAAAATTATAGTCTATGGCGGCTTTAGCATTACCAATGGAAAAAAACTCCATACAATGGAAACAGTTATGGAGTCTTGCAGCACTTTACGGATCAGTCGTAATCGGGTGGATCGCGTATCAAAACTACCAGCCCAAACTGTTGGATAAATTTAATTTCACCGATTTCGGTTTTATCCTCATGGTCTTTCAGGGAATTGTTCTGGTTATTACCCCACCCATTGCCGGAAGACTTGGAGACCGTTATCGTTTCAAAGCGGGACATCGAATTCCCATAATTACAACCGGAATCAGTTTTGCGGCCATGGTTTTTATGGCAGTTGCTTTTACATTATTGGGCAACCCGGGTGAAATTTTTAAATGGATACTTCCCATCCTTATTGTATTCTGGCTTATCGCGATGAGCATTTTTACAAGTCCTGCATTATCTACATTAGAATTATTTACACCCGTAGATAAATTACCACGAGCGATGGCGATCTTAACCATTGTTGCCAATCTGATTTATTCATTAGAGCCGGTCATCATTGACATTATTGATTACCTCGGTGCCCCTATTACTTTTATGGCTGGAGGAGCTGTAGTGTTTCTTTCCGGATATGCATTGAAGAAAAATTCGTTAAGTCTTTTTCAAATGAGTGACGAGAAAGAAGCAAGACCAATTGCATCGATTACATTAGATACAACCCGTTCAAACAAAAGCTACATTTTCTTTCTGGGACTTGCACTCGGTATACCCACTGCACTCCTATTCAAAATATTTCCAGCATTGCTTGCTGATAAGTTAGGCGTGTTGTTAAATGGTATTGACGGCAAAATTATGCTGGTTGATTTACTGGTGATCTCTGCGATCATTTCTTTACCCATTAGCAATTGGGTGAACAAACTAGGTTTACAAAAATCATTTTGGTGGAGTCTTGCGATCATTGTAGTAAGCTCGATTTTCATTTTCACCTCTCAATCATCTGTGTTGGTATTAGTAATGACTTTGTTGTTCGCTGCGATGTTCACTTCACTTTCGGTAAGTTCATTGCCTCTGGCTATAAACAAATCGAACTACTATGAAAAAGTATTTTGTGTGGGTATATTCTTTAGCGGAGTTGCCTTACCAAACGGAATTATAGAGGCAATACAAGCCTTTTAAGGTTTCACCGCAAGGTGAATTTGGTTTACACGTTAAGCTGGTTGATTTATTTCAACCAGCTTTTTTTTGCGATAGGGTTTTCATTCGTGTATTCGTGGCAACAAAAAAAGCGTCCCGCATTTTAGCGGGACGCTAAGTCATATTGACTCATAGTTGTAGAATTTAGTATTATATATTTTTCATTACTCTATTCTTTCATAGGCTCTTCATTTTGTGTATCCAACTCGTTTACTACTGCGGCCTGACTTCTGGCCGTCATCACGCTTCCCGCTACTACTGCGTAGCCAGCGATGGTAAATATTACTGCAGGCAGTATACCGGTGTGGTGAGTATGGTACCAGCCGCAGTGGCCAATACAATACCCACGTTTCGCAATACTTTGAAAAACCTGAGCGTAGGCGCCCGCATTCGTTTTACGATGTTCATAACTTTTAATTTTAGTTTAACATAGAGAATAGAATTTCCTGAGGACCCCGCGATGAACAGACTGATCACCGTACTTCTATAACACCACCTCAAAGTTGGTTTCATTGCCAGGGCGATCGATCGCGGTAACCACGATCTTCACTCCTGCTAAAGATGGAAGCACTTGCTTAGTAGTATAATTCCATTCTACATCTCCAGGCTGATACGAAGCTTCACCTGATTCAATGTTAGCCCCTGTAGCACCTACGATGGAAACTTTCATTCGGATGGTCTTCACATTGTCGGACACTTTGATGGGAATGATACTTCCTGCAGCACCCGAGAACTCATCTACTTTTACATCCAGCACTTTTGGAGGTACCATGTAATCGCGAAGAGCAGCTGAGAATGCAGTGGCAAAAGCTTTGTCTCCGGCCATCTCCTTGTACTCTGCTTTCGCAACAGGATCTTTCATTTTTGCTTTTGCATATTGCGCTGCCCGCTGAAAGCGTTCGCGATGTGCCACTTGTTTTTGAGACGATACTCTTTCGAGTGTTGATCTTCTGGTTGCCACGGTTACACCTTTCACAACACGGAAGACGATCTTTTTTCCAAACTTACCGCTCAATCCTTCGGTTAAGTCATTCTCTTTAATTAGAGCCATAATTGATAAAATTTAACGTTTAACATTTTTTTAATATCGCTTCTCCGATAAGGGCGCCTCTTGCCGTTGAATTGATATTTCAAAAGTAGGACGGCAGTCCGCAGCCTATCAGCGGGCAACTTTTTTTCGAAAATATTTTTCATTTTTTTTCTGCCAGTATGACCGATTGCGGGTAAAAATCTGACTCTGGCTATATCGTAGCTGTATGCTTGCTGTATCCCTTCTGTATCGGCTGTATGCTTTGTGCCGCCTCACCCCCATGCCCATATTTTTCTTTATGTTGATATTATTTGATGTGTGTTTACATTAGATTCGTTTTCGAAAACAGTACACCAAATCGTTAGCACTATGCCGTTAAGTAAAAATGCCTTAACACGTTATCAACTTATTAATGAATGTTTTACCAATCGAAGAAAGCGATACTGGTCTATTGAAGAGATTATAGAGAAGGCTAAATCGCGTGATATTCAAATGGCCCGAAGAACGTTGGAGCAGGACCTTCATGACATGCGGGATGATGACCGACTGAATTATCATGCTCCTATTGCCTACAGCAAGAAAAACAACGGCCACCACTATAAAGATGCAGATTACTCGATTGATACGTTGCCGCTATCAGAAGATGAGATTGAAACTTTTGAACTGATGGTAGAATCGTTCAAGCGTTTTAAAGGTGCAGAAGTGCTGAACCACGTAGAGGGTATGTTCGACAAGCTTGAAAAAGTAGCGGGGCAACTGAAGCAGAAAACGTCAAAGCTTAACTATTCCCCGATTTTGTTCGAACGAATTCCATACAACAAGGGCATTGATCATTTTGATATGCTCTACCAGGCGATACTAAAACAGAAGCCGTTACTGATACACTATAAAAAATTTGACAATGAAAAAGCGAAGGAGCATACGTTTCACCCGTATTTGTTAAAAGAATATAAGTTTCGGTGGTATTTGCTTGGCTATAATCAAAAGAGCAAAAACAAACTGATATTGGCGCTCGACCGCATAGAGGGCGTTGCTGTTGTTAAAATTCCGTTTATTCCGTATAAAGGAAAAGAACCGGAAAAATATTTTGACAACACTATTGGTGTTACCATTAAAGACAGTGGCGTAAAGGAAATACATCTTTGGTTCTCGCACGCTCAAGGCAACTATATTAAGACACAGCAGTTGCATGAAACACAGCAGATCATCAGCGATACGAGTGATGGTTTGATGGTTACCCTGCAATTGATTATCAACTACGAGTTATTGCAAACATTGCTTGCGTTTGGGCCGGAGGTGAAAGTATTGGAACCCGCTAGCTTGAAAGAAGAAATTAGGGGTATGTTGGAGAAGAGTTTGGAGTTATATAAGGACTGAGTTGAGGGTTTAAGGTTCAACGTTCCAGGTTCAAGACTTCTGATTCATGTTTGGGTGGATGTTAGAAAAGTTGTGTTTATTTTTTTATTTTAGTGTGCGTTAGAAGCCAATATCAATACCGTTATGATACATTATTATGCCAAAAAACACCATGGAGTAAAGCGATTATTTGTTCGGTTCGCGTATGATGCTGCGATGATTAGCAAACTAAAAGCGATAGCACCCTGCCAATGGAGCAAGAGTGAAAAGGCGTGGCACTTTGAGGCACGCTATAAAGTTTTTGAGAAATTGAAAGTGATGTTTCCGGAGATGATGCCGCTTGAGGAGCGGGCTAATGCGGAGTATCGAAATGATAGCACTCATTATAGCACCGCTAAGGCGAAGAAGAATGTTGTGCGGGTGGTGCGCTATGAGCCGGGACGATATAGGGTTGTTGCTTATTATGATGTGGAGTTGGTTGGTGTGTTGAAGACTTTTCCGTTTGCGTATTATGACAAGGTGAACAAATGGTGGGGTGTGGCGATTGAAGAGAAGCAGAGGAAGGCGTTGGAAGATTTTTGCACGATGCATGACTTGAGTATTGTTTGGGAGGATGAATTGCGGAAGCAGCAGGTAAAGCCGCGGCCGGAATCTTTTGAGATATCCAATTATAAGACTTGCCCCGATGAGATGTTGCAGAAGCTGGAGGTGATGCGGTATTCGACCAAAACGGTTGAGACGTATAGGATGCTGTTTGAAGAGTTCATTAATTTTTATGCGACTAAGGCGGTTGATGATATTAGTGAAGCGGAGGTTATGCGCTACATGCAATACCTGGTGAAAGAGCGCGGGATTTCTGCGAGCTCTCAGAACCAGGTTATTAATGCGATTAAGTTTTATTATGAGCGTGTGAAGGGTGGTGAGCGCATGTTTTATGCGCTGGAGCGACCGATACGAGAGCAAAAATTGCCTACGGTGCTTTCGGTGGAAGAGGTGCAGGAGCTGATAAAAGCAACTACTAATTTGAAACATAAAACGATTTTGATGCTTTGCTATAGTGGTGGTTTGCGGGTGAGTGAGTTATTGAATTTGCGTGTGAAGGATGTTGACAGTGACCGGATGCAATTGTTTATACGGGCGGGCAAGGGGAAGAAGGATCGGGTTACATTATTATCGGAAAAGCTTTTGCCTTTGCTTCGGGATTATTACAAGGCTTATACGCCTAAGGAATTTTTGATTGAGGGAAATGATGGCGGGCCCTATAGTGACCGTAGTGCGCAAGCGATAGTGAAGGCGGCTGTTAGAAAGACGAAGATTAAAAAGATGGTGAGTGTGCACACGTTGCGACATAGTTTTGCCACACATTTGCTGGAGAACGGTACGGATTTACGTTATATACAATCGTTGCTGGGTCATGGTAGCAGTAAGACTACGGAGATTTATGCGCATGTTACGAGCAAGGCTTTTAAGGGAATAAAAAGCCCATTGGATGACTTGGATATATAGGATTGAATGCATAGCATTGGGGGTTGACAACAAGTAGTGCCTGTGTTTGCGGGAAGGTGTTTAACCGGCCTAAATGGCTGATAGCCGCAATAGAGTTGCTGCTATCTCCGGAAAACGGGGGTAAAACAGCAACGGAGTTGCGGATATACTAATGTTGTAGGTAATTTATTTTAAAATGAAAGAACTGCATGACATTCTTACGGACAGTATTTCTGGTGACAAAGGAATTAATGTTACTATTGATAGAAAAATTCCGAAGACAACAATTGGAATACACCAATCGCAGACGATGATTCTGTACGGAATTGGGAAGAAGGACGAAATGGGATTTGCACTTTGTATTTCTGTTGACAACAAATCAAATAAGGGAAAAAGAATAATTGAGGAGTTGACGATGGACGAAATACTAAAGGGGTTCAAGATATTTGACAACAAGGGATCAACGATATATGTAGCTGACTTTAAAGCGGACGTTGACTTGATTGTCAATAAAACAAATGAAGTGCTAGATCGATTAAAAAAATTTACTCCTGACATTGAAACAAGTTTTAATCAATACATCACAAAGGCGACATATACGTTAAAATAAACTACCTACAACAACAGCTATAATACATATGCTATATCGTAAGTTCTTAACTTGTGTGCTATTAAATTTCGTTCGCAATGCTGGACAAAGATGTAGGTATTTACACGCATACGTCTTATAGCTAAGCGTTGTGTGCCATTGTTCTGGGGAAGTAAGTGCGGCTACAAGCGAGAGAAACACATCTACTAACGAGATGACAATGATCATTATAATTAAGCTACTTCTTCAATGAAAAAATTAGATATCCCTAAGCCAGTTGCCGCGGATTATGTGCATAGCGCAATAAAAGCAATTATTGGGGTAACCCCAGGGGGAGGCGCCATTGTGGAAGTCTGGAATGCTGTAATAAACTCGCCTTTGGAATCTCGAAAAACAAAATGGATGGAAGAAGTTGTTGAAGAATTAAAAAGACTTGAAGGTGATAACAAGGGAACTGTCGAGAAACTGGTAAAAGACGAGGAATTTATTTCGCTACTGCTGCAAGCTACTCAAAACGCGATTAAGACTCATCAGACAGAAAAACACAAGCAATTGAGAAATGCGTTAATGAATTCAATTGATAGTCCCCATAAATACGATCTTAGAAGAGCTTTCATCAACTTAATAGATGAACTCTCTCCTACACATATAAAAGTCTTAAAACTAATATATGATCACCGAGAAAATAGGCAAATCGTTTTTGAAAATGAATACTCTACTATATTTAACAGACTGATTGCTTACGACTCTTACGATCCTTTAAATCCCGAGCCTGACTTTGAAACGTTTAAGTTAATACTTACACAACTGAAGAATCATCAGCTAATTCAAATAAGTGACGACCTTGCCGATAACGAACAACAAGTACGCATGCAAACAACACGCGGCCTGGAGACTGAGACTGGAGATGATGAACACTTGCCATTTCTCCATGTAACAAATTACGGAGTGAATTTTCTTAAATTTATTGAAAGTGATTGATTAATTTTAAACTTTGTAAAAGCGGACAATTGACTATTGTGCTAGAACAACGGCACACAACAACGGCTATAAAACATATGCTGTATCGTAGGTTCTTAAAGTGCGTGCTGCTAAATTTCGTTAGCAATGTGGGACAAAGATGTAGGTATTTAAACGCATACGTTTTATAGCCAAGCGTTAGCGGCAATCTTTTACAGACAAATTTGTATCTTAGATGGAACTCTAAATTGGCTAAATTATGACTGACCCCTCAACCTTTACCAAAGTTTTCGAAGACGCTGAAAAAGCAGTTGCCGGTATAAAAAATGAAAGGCTACGAGAAATTGCTTTCGAAAAGTTAGTCAATCACCTGTTGAATGGAAAACCCAAGAAATCTGACGCAGTTGACGATTCTGACGAAGAAGATGAAGAAATAGAAGTAAAAAAGACAAAAAAGAAAAGACGATCTGCAAAAAAGACTACTACGGATTCCTCGCGAAAAAGCACTGACGGCCCAAAGGCTTGGCTCCGTGAACTCGCTGATGAAGGCTTCTTTAAAGAACCTAAATCCTCTAGCGATATTAGGGAAGAATTAGAAACCCAAAGTCATCATTTAAGACCAACTGACCTTACCAAGCCATTAGAAAGTCTTTGTCACGAAAGACTATTAAGACGAAAGAAAGTGGCACCAGAAGAAGGAAAGAAAGCAGTTTTGCATTGGGTTAATTGGTAATGAGAGACAGTATTGTAGAAATCCTGGCAGACGCAGATAAAATAGTAAAGACTGCGGCAAAGCATAACCATTCGTTATCTGGCAATGGATTTTATGCGTCTAAATTTTCAGAGCTTCATGCAGAGTCAGTAGTCGCGTTCAAGAAATTGGACATTCAACTTCAGCGATTTGAGGACAAGACTATCAAAGATGGCTTAACGAAAATTAAAGTACATCTTGATTCGTTCTTCAATCCAAAAGGTAAACCCAAGGATAAGGGTGAAGCCAAAAAACAAATTAATTTTATTTTGCAAACCGTCATTGATCCCGCGATGACAACTTCGCCAACTCATACCCCGACTGATGACCTCTTTCCACTTGAACTGGTGAGGGAAACCAGAGGTTATATTGAGCGAATTGCGGAACAAGCATGTGGTTCATATGATCAAGGCTGGTACGATGCGGCTGCTGTAATGGTAAGACGACTCCTTGAAATCCTGATAATCGAGGTCTTTGAAGCAAAAGGATTAACAGCAAAAATTCAGAAACCTGATGGCACATTCTACTACCTGCAAGATTTGGTTACGCTTACTTTAAATGAAACCAGTTGGACACTTGGGAGAAACGTAAAAAAAGGATTGCCGGAATTAAGGGAGATAGGAAATCAATCAGCCCATGGACGAAGGTATGTTGCGCGTAAGACTGACTTGGACAACGTAAAAAAAGAACTACGATTGACAATCGAAGAACTAGTCATCTTAAGCGGACTTCGTAAGTAAAAGACAGCCGCTAACAAAAGTAGCTGTTGCACGACTCCTCTAAATAGAAATTGTGGATAAGTACTGAATGAGT
>JBDTTT010000094.1:0-22019 GCA_039930485.1 Chryseolinea sp. | reverse complement strand
TGGGTGCGATGCATCTAATGGGGCAGGTTCTGGACAATTTACGATTGAAGGGTGTAGAGATATCGGATCAGGAATACGAAGCGTCTCAGCTGGCGGTTCTGCTTCATGATATTGGTCACGGTCCGTTCTCACACGCGTTAGAAGATTCTCTATTACATGGTATTTCTCACGAAAGCATGTCGTACCGGTTCATGGAGCATCTCAACAAAACATTTAGCGGTGCACTTGATCTTTCCATTAAAATTTTCAGGAATGTTTATAAACGAAAGTTTTTTCATTCTCTTGTTTCTAGTCAACTGGATATTGACCGTCTTGATTATTTAAAACGCGATTGTTTTTTCACCGGTGTACAAGAAGGTACGGTAGGTGTCGATCGAATCATCGCGATGTTGAATGTTCACAACGATGAATTGGTGGTTGAAGAAAAAGGAATTTACAGCATTGAAAATTTTCTGCATGCGCGTAGATTAATGTATTGGCAAGTATACCTTCACAAAACTACGGTGAGTGCAGAACGCATGTTGGTGAATACCATTAGAAGAGCGCAAGCATTGGTTCGCGCAGGTGAATCATTACCCGCCACTGACTCGCTGATGCTTTTTTTGAAAGAAGAAATTACAACAACTCACTTCACTGAAAACAAAGACCTCCTCAATGCCTTCGGACATTTAGACGACAACGATGTTTGGGGAGCCCTCAAATATTGGCAACATCATAACGATCGAATTCTTTCCTTGCTTTCCGGAATGTTACTCGAACGCAATCTTTTTAAAATCATGCTCAGCACAGAGCCAATCAAAAAAAGCGTTGCCGAAAAAATACATGGGGAGGTAATTAAAACCTATGGAACGCTTCGCTCTGAAACGCCTTACCTATTCTCTCACGGAACTGTAAGCAACGAAGCCTATGCCGAGGGACATCAGATTAACATTCTGATGCGCAGTGGCGAGCTCTTGGACATAGCCCAGGCGTCCGATCTGCCATCGATAAAGGCCATCAGCAAAATCGTGAAAAAAAACTACCTCTGCTGGCCTAAAAATGTATCTTTGCTTTAGGCAGTTAATGGTTAATCGTGAGTGGGATTCCAAGTGTAAGCGATGATTAGAGCTATTAACAAAAAGGTGAAAATTTAGAATGCTTAGTACCATTAACGATTAACGGATAACTATTAACGGACAAAAAATGGAATTTACGGTCAGTCAGATTGCACTCATGTTGGGGGGGGATGTGAAGGGAAATGGAGAGGAGAAAATAAACATGCTGGCCAAAATCCAGGATGCAAAGAAGGGACAGATTGCATTTCTATCCAATCCAAAATACGAGCAATACATTTATACTACGCAGGCCACAGCCGTTATCGTTAACAAAGACTTTGTCGGAAAAAAAGAAATTGAATCATCCCTCATTCTGGTGGATGATGCTTATATCAGTTTCACACGATTGTTGGAAGAGTATCACAAGATGATTTCTTTTCAGAAGAGTGGTGTAGAGCAACCTTCTTTCATCGGAGAGAAATCAACAGAAGGAAAAAATATTTATCGCGGAGCATTCTCATACGTTGGCAACAATGTAAGGATTGGTGACAATGTAAAGATCTATCCGCATGCTTACATTGGAGATGATGTATCTATCGGAAAAGATTCGATCATCCACCCGGGTGTAAAACTCTATGCTGGTACACGCGTTGGAGAAAATTGTGTGATTCATTCAGGCACGGTAATCGGAAGTGATGGTTTTGGTTTTGCTCCTCAGGCCGATGGTTCGTATAAAACCATTCCACAACTTGGCCACGTTATTATTGAAGACAACGTAACAATCGGTGGCAATACTGTTATTGATTGCGCTACCATGTTTGGAGATGCAACCACCATCCGCAAAGGCGTGAAACTCGATAACCTCATCCAAGTAGCGCACAACGTAGAGATCGGAAAGAATACCGTCATTGCTGCACAGACAGGAATATCAGGCTCTTCACAAATTGGCGAAAACTGCATCATCGGTGGACAAGTTGGAATTTCAGGACATATTGTTATTGCGAACAACACGAGCATCGGTGCTCAAGCGGGTATTTTGAAATCCACAAAAGAAGGCGACAAACTTCTTGGCGCTCCAGCCTTTGACGTAAAAGAATTCTTTCGGACTTATGGGGTCTTCAAATCATTACCTGATATCAACAAGAGATTACAAGAACTTGAGCGGAAGCTGGAACAATAAGAGGTCAGCACTGTTTACGCTTTTAATGCTGATCAGAACGGTTAGCATATAAAACGTATGCGGCTTAAAGACCACATCAGTATCCACTGTTGATGAATAAAGTTACTCGTAGAACTTTTGGTAACAAAATGAGCCAGCATAGGGCTTATATACAGTGCTGTAGGCTGTTCGCGTCCACCGCTAAGTTTCATTTTCTCATTTGTTCTTTTATTCTTCAAAGAGCTTAGCCTTCCTCGCTATTTCTTCTGCGGAATCACTTGAATACTTTAACCTTTTGTCCACCTTGAAGAACGTAAATTTGTTCCAAGAAATCTCGTTGCTCTTTCATTAAGCTTTTCTGTTCCTCTTGATTCTATGTGCTTAGAGCACATAGAATATCCGCGCGCTGCGATACCAAACAATATTTCGCGGTGTTGCAAGGATCGCCAAATTTCCTGCATAGTTCGTAAGTGGCTCGTAACTGGCTCGAAGATGGCTCGTTAGTAAAGCCATGGTCTAACCGAAGTTAATTTTGTGATCAGGATTTGTGGGATTGATGAGAGTGATTAGGGAGTGCCTGGCGAGATCCTTGCTATACATGCATAGGTCATTGCAACCCATCTGAACAACATAGCTACATCATCTGAACAAGATTGCATGCCGATAGCATGGTTATAGCATCTCCATAGCTTCTCGTAGCATCAACATAGCTTCTCATAGCATCAATATCGAATCTCCATAGTATGCCACTCGCCAGGTAGAAGCAAGGCGCTCTCATGGCACATTATCTCAAAATCAAAAAAAAGGTTTATTTACTCTGATCTCGTACGGGGGTATTAACGCTAATTCCACTCCAATACCCTTAATAATCCCCTATTCTTGACAAAATGGTCATTTTTGGATAACCCCCATATTCGGGTTAAATTTGCCCACTTTCTTAACACATGCTCAATATAAAACAGCAAACTATTCAGAAGTCCGTAACACTTTCGGGTGTAGGTCTTCACACGGGCGTTCAAACCAATATGACCTTTGTTCCGGCCAAGCCGAACCATGGGATCAAATTCCAGCGCACTGACCTTCCTGGCTCTCCTATTATAGATGCCGATTGCGATAATGTAGTAGATGTATCGCGCGGAACCACTATTGAACAAAGTGGCGCACGTGTCAGCACCATCGAACATACTCTGGCCGCCCTTACGGGATTAGAAATTGATAATGTTCTCATCCAACTCGATGGCCCTGAATGTGCCATCATGGATGGAAGCTCCATTCAATTTGTTGAAATCCTTAAGCAGGCTGAATCAGAAGAACAAAATGCTATTCGTGATTTCTTCGAGGTTCAAGAACCTTTATTCTATCGCGAGGCTGCTCGTAATGTAGAAATCGCTGCATTGCCTTTAGATGATTACCGCGTTACAGTAATGGTGGATTATAACTCACCTGTGCTCGGTAGTCAGCATGCTTCAATCACTGATATCCGTCAGTTTGAAAAAGAAATTGCTTCGTGTCGTACATTCTGCTTCCTCCATGAGTTGGAGATGCTCTATAAAAACAACTTGATCCGCGGAGGCGACTTGAATAACGCCATCGTGATTGTGGATCGTGTTGTACAGGAAGATGAATTAGACAACATCGCCAAAATGCTCGGCAAACCAAAAGTTGCTGTAAAGCAGGAAGGCATTTTGAATAACATCGAGCTTCGCTACAAGAATGAGCCAGCGCGTCATAAATTATTAGACATTGTAGGCGATCTTACTTTGGCTGGTCGTCCGTTGAAAGCACAAATATTAGCGGCTCGTCCTGGTCACGCAGCCAATGTTGCTTTCGCGAAAAAGTTGAAGAAGGCTATGGCGGATTCCGACAGGAAGGGCAGACCGAAATACAATCCGAGCCTGCCTCCGGTAATGGACATCAACAAAATCTCTAACATTCTTAAACATCGTTATCCATTCCTGATGATTGACAAAGTCATCTATCTGGATAATGAAAGTGTTGCTGCTGTTAAGAACGTAACGGTTAATGAACCATACTTCCAGGGACATTTTCCAGGAAATCCAATCATGCCCGGTGTACTTCAGGTTGAAGCCATGGTTCAGACAGGAGGAATATTAGTATTGAACACTGTTCCCGATCCTGAAAATTACTGGACCTACTTTATCGGTATCGAAAATTTCAGATTTAGAAAAATGGTTTTACCGGGCGATACATTGGTGATTCAATGCGATCTTCTGGCGCCTATTAAAAGAGGTATTGCAAAAATGAGTGGCCGTGCTTTCGTAGGTAATACACTCGTATGTGAAGGTACTATGATCGCGAGCATTGTTCGCAAAGATTTATGAGCAGATTCCCACTAGCCAACGTACACCCCGATGCAAAAATTGGTAACAATGTTACCATCGAACCCTTTGCTACAGTCCAGGCCGATGTTACCATCGATGACGGATGCTGGGTCGGACCGAATGCCATTCTTTGGGATGGAACTCGCTTAGGAAAAAATGTTAAGATTTATCCAGGAGCATCGGTATCGTCTATTCCACAGGATTTAAAATTCTCAGGTGAGAAGACTGAAACATTTATTGGCGACAATACAGTGGTTCGTGAATACGTAACGATTAGTCGCGGTACAACCGATAAGTTCAAAACCGTTATCGGAAAAAATTGTTTACTGATGGCATATGTTCACGTAGCACATGATTGTAACATTGGTAATCATTGTATCTTAGTAAATACAGTTCAGGTTGCAGGTCACGTAATGATTGATGATTGGGCAATTATTGGTGGAGCCAGTGCGTTGCATCAGTTTGTAAAAATTGGAGCACACGTAATGATTTCCGGAGGATCGCTTGTTCGCAAAGACGTTCCCCCTTACACAAAAGCAGCACGCGAGCCGTTGGCATATGCGGGCATCAATACAGTGGGCTTGAGAAGACGTGGTTTCGCAGCAGAAAAGATCAGCGATATTCAGGAAATCTATCGATACATCTTTTTGAAGGGGCTCAACAATTCAAAAGCAATTGATATTGTGGAAAGCGAAATCGCAAAAAGCGAAGAGAAAGATTACATTCTTAATTTTATAAAGACCTCCGATCGTGGTATCATGAAAGGGTATGGTTCTAAAGATTAATGGTTAAGAATATTGAATTTAGAAGTTAGAATTTAGAATAGTACACTTTACAGTTTTAAGAACACTTAACCTGGAACTTTGAACTTGAAACTTGGAACTTCAGACTTGGAACTTCAAACATCAAACTCCAAAAAGCTTTCTAACATCCAAATCACGACTCAAGAGCTCGGAAAGCGTTTCAATCGTGAATGGATATTCCGAAACCTGACTTTTAATTTTACTTCTGGAAATACCTATGCCATTACAGGTCCGAATGGATCGGGTAAGTCTACATTACTACATGTTCTTTGGGGACAAGTTCCAGCAAGCACCGGAACAGTTCGTTACACTCAAGGTGATACAGAAATATCAGTAGAACAAATTTACCAGCACATCAGCATTGCCACTCCATATATGGATTTGATTGATGAATTTACGTTGCTTGAGCAATTGCAATTTCATTTCAAGTTGAAGAAAAGTCGTGATGACATGAGTTTGGAAAACATGCTCGATCGGATGAACCTTGAACATGCAAAAGATAAATACATATCCAACTTCTCGTCAGGCATGAGACAGCGATTGAAACTCGCATTAGCATTTTTTACTGAAGCTGATATTGCTTTCCTGGATGAGCCCGGCACCAATCTCGACAGTCAGGCGTTTGCGTGGTATGTGAAAGAATTGAACGCTCTACCGAACACAACACTAACTTTTATTGCCAGCAATCAGCCAGCTGAGTATCCAGAGAATTCTATTGTATTGAATGTAGCAGATTATAAGAAGTAAGCCAGTTACCGGTTGCCAGTCACCGGTAACTCTTCAATCTCAATCTATTCTCTCTCCTTTTCCGTCCAGGCAGTATAGCCCCCATTAAGTGTGTACAAAGACGTGAAGCCCAATTCGCTCATTCGATCTGCTGCCTTGCCGCTTCGTATACCACTGAGGCAATACACAAAATAGGTTTTGCTTTTATCCAGTTCAGCAATTTTCTGCTCAAAATCAGAAGCCTTAAAATCAATATTCACTGCTCCTTCAATATTGCCGGCTGTAAATTCTTCAGGTGTACGAACATCCAATAAAACAGCATTGGGAGATTCCTTTAATTTCGACTGAAAGGTTGTCACATCTAACTTTTCAAATCCGGTCTGTTCGTTTACTGAATTTTCTTTTTGACTTGATATCGAACATGCTGTTAAAGCAAATACTAAAATGACGATGAGATTTTTCATATGGTTATGTTGATGATACGGTTTTAAGTCCAACAATAGAAGCAATAAGCGTTACAATAAAAAATACTCTCCAAAAATCAGCTGGCTCTTTGAAAATGAAGATTCCGACCAAGGCAGTGCCAACAGCGCCAACACCTGTCCATACTGCATATGCAGTGCCGATCGGTAAAGTTTGTGTTGCTCTATAAAGCAAGTACATGCTCATTGAAAGGCAAGCAAAAAATCCCACAAACCACAAGGTTGATGTTGTTCCTGAAGATTCCTTTGCTTTTCCTAAGCATGCAGCAAAGCCAACTTCAAACAATCCTGCAATGATGAGAATGATCCAGTTCATGTATAGCAAAGTTAATCACGTTGGGATTCAGCAAGCGAAATAAATAACAATTAATAATTGAGGAACTGCGACAAATAGTTGCGACTCGTCAGGATTGCAGCCTCCACATCCTTTTCGTTCGTTTCAAATGATTTGTCTTCAACCTCAATGCAAATCGGCCCGCGGTATCGTACGTCTGTTAAGGCTGTAAAGAAGTGATTCCAGTTTACATCCCCCAGTCCCGGAAGTTTAGGCGAATGATATTCTAATGGTGTTGCCAGAATTCCAACCTTATCTAATTTATTTTTATACACTTTAGCATCTTTCAAATGAATGTGATGAAGTCGTTCCTTAAAATCATAAATCGGTTGAATAGGATCCATCATTTGCCATATCATGTGCGAAGGATCATAATTCAATCCAAAATTTTTTGAAGGAACAATATCAAACATACGATTCCATATCGCAGGACTCACCGCCATATTCTTTCCGCCCGGCCACTCATCTTGTGTAAATAACATCGGGCAGTTTTCAATTCCAACCTTAACGTTTTGATCTTCTGCCAACTTCACAATACCAAGCCAGACTTTCGAAAACATTTTAAAATTATCGTCCAAGTTTTTGGTGTAATCACGGCCAATGAAAGTATTTACCACCGGAACGTTCAATAACGATGCAGCTCTAATCACCTTCTTAATATGATCAACATAGACTTTTGCTTTCTTCGGATCGGGATCCATCGGATTCGGGTAATATCCCAAACCTGAAATGTAAATCCCTTTTTGTATTACGTACTCCAGAATAACACTGGCACTTTTCTTTGTGAGTGCTTCAACATCAATGTGGGTAACTCCCGCATATCTTCTCTCTGCTTTACCTTTTGGCCAGCACATTAATTCCACACATTTAAAACGATGTTGAGCCGCAAAGTCAATGACATTTTCAAATGAACGTTCTGCGAGAATAGCACTTACAAATCCGAGATCAAGCATGAAAAGTGTTTTTGTGTTTAGGTGCTCATATATAGAGGCACAATGCTAGAAAGTTAGTGAAATATCAAATTAAAAAGGGCACATCCTGAATGACGTGCCCTTTTTAGATTCTTAGTGATTTAATGCATTAGCCAAGAATTGCTTCTCGCTAGAAATTTATTTTTTTAATTTTTAACACGATGCTCGTCAATTGAATATCCTGCTTCTGCAATTTGTTCTGCACGGTTTATGTAAAAATCCCTTTCCTGTGGTGCCCACGTATCTAAACCATCGACATAACGATTAAACATGCAGAACAACGAAGCAATTAAAACCGTGTCATGTATCTCAATATCAGTAACACCAAATGATTTTGCTTTTTCAATTTGCTCAGTCGTTACGTGTTTACCTCCTTTTTGAACACTGGCTGCAATTGACAAGAGTGATTTCATCTTATTCGAAAGTTGAATGGATTGATAATCGCTTTTCACCTGATTAATAAAATCAATGTCGCATTGCAGATAGTGCTGTGCAACCCCACCATGCGCATTCGTACAGAAAAAACAATCGTTTAATGATGATACATATGTACCAATGAGTTCGCGTTCACCACGTGTTAGCGAATTCTCACTACGCATCAGCACTTCTGCTAAACCACTAAGCGGTTTAGCAATATCAGGACGTAATGCTAATGGTCCACGTATTCCGGGCAATCCTTCTGGCACTGTAATGTGAGGCATCGTACTTGTTGTTACATGCGATTTACAAATTAACAGGAATCGTTGTACCAGGAAGACACAATCTGTTTGGCAAAATCCAATTAATTGTCTTTAAGTTTATCACCTCAAGCTGATTTTTGCCTTCTGTAATTTTCAGAAACTGGTTTGGTTTTACATTCTTGAACGTCTGCACTTCACCGCTACCATGCCAATGTATTTCAATTTCATCAATCATTGCAGCCCCGCCAATACCGATTTCCCTTCTTAAAGGTGACGCGCCAAAACTTCCGCCTGAATTAACATCACGGTAAACACTTCTTGAAATACCATTTTCAGTAAAGGTAATTTTCAATTGTGAGCCAATAGCAGCACGATTTGATTTCGTTCCTTCAAGTTGCAAGTTTATCCAATTGTTATTGCTCTGTCCCGGGTTTAAGAAAAATGAACTTTGATAGGCATCTCCAGGATAAGCTCCTCCCATCTCACAATAAATATCCTGATCACCATCATTATCCATATCGGCAAAGGAAACTCCATGACCTTTCTGTAAATGTCCAACCCGGGCTGAAGATGTAACGTCTGCAAATTTCTTTCCTTCTATGTTTTTGAACATCTTATTCGGAACAAGTGATTCATAATTCGGGTTTCCTGTTCCAAGATACATATCCAAAAAGCCATCGTTGTCGATATCTCCAAAGTTGGAGCCCATAGCGAATACAATCTTCGTAAGCCCCATTTCGTTTGCAACATTTGTAAATGTTCCATCGTGATTGTTTCTATACAACAACATTTTTTCAGGATTGCCTGCAGGTATTCCTAATTTTTCGGCTGCGGCATAATAGGCCAACGTTTTTTGAAATGAATAATCACAGGTAAAAATATCAAGCCATCCATCGTTGTCATAATCCCAAAACCAGGTAGGGAACGACCTTCCTTTTTCATTTGCAAGACCAGCTTCTATTGTTACATCTTCAAATATTATCTCGTTCTCTTTCACTCCTCCATTTTTTAACAACACTCTTTTTCCATCCATAGTAGAAACAAAGATGTCTTTCAATCCATCGTGATTGTAATCGCCAGAAGTTACACCTTTCACATAGCTCATGATCGTACACTGTGCCTTCGCTCCTACTTCCCGAAAAGTACCGTCCTGATTACTCATATAAAGTTCACAGGGATGTGGATTAATATTCATTGAGTTCGAGTGCTCATTACCAATAAATACATCGAGCCAACCATCATTGTTAAAATCATTCCACGTTGCCGTTTGAGTAGGATGAAAAGAAAGTAAACCGCTTTCAATCGTTACATCTGAGAATGTTCCATCGCCATTATTTTTTAACAGCGAATTAGGTTCGTTTCCAAATTCTCTTTTCCATGCACCTCGTAGTACAAAAATATCTTTTAAGCCATCGTTGTTATAATCAGTCTGCATGATATTCAATCCTCCGGTAATTCCTTCAAGACCTACTTTATTGGAGAGATTAGTAAATGTTCCATCCGCATTGTTTTTAAAATAGTGCATCGGTTCATCAATACCCATACCCGATGTTACAAAATCGAGGTACCCATCGTTATCAAAATCATCGGCAATATTACCACCCGCCATATTGTTAACATCAATATTCAGGTCGGCTGCAATATCTTCAAAAGACTTTACCTTAACTGTTGTATCACCTTCCATACCTGGAAGAAAGTAAGCCGGTGGTACACTTTTAGGATATTCTCCAAGGGTCATATAGGCAAGATTAAGAAGCCAGCGTGATTCCAAATCATTTGGCGTTTCTTTCAAAATGGTTTCGTAAACCTCTATGGCTTTTCTCGAACCAACCATGTCGGTATGAATACCCATACCTTTAATGGGAAATATGCACGAAGCCGATGCGTGATTGGCAACACAATTGGCTTGTTCCGCCAACCGAAAATTAGCCACCGCCATGTCCCTCCATACCAATTCACGTTGTGATCTGTTCACTGTTTTCTCCAGTGAATTATAGATATCAATTGATTTTTCTTCCTCGCCTAATTCCAATAAAACATGCGCTTTCAAAAAGTTACAGTATGCAATTTCACCCGGACTACGCGCTACGCTTAACAAAGAATCGGTGTATACTAATTTTGCCTTTGGATGAAATTCATTATGTGGGTTAGCTGATTTTTTTCTAAAATCCTTCAAGATACTTACCATCTGTTCATGAGAGGAAGGTTTATGCCCGCATGAAAAGCAAAGAAGAACGAACAATACGATTATATGGTAAAAAGTTTTTGATTGCATGATTCAATTTATTCTAGTGTTTAAAAAATCTATATTTTTCAATTCACCTCAACGTATTTCATCCCCCCTATAGCAGCGTTAACAGTGGAATGAGTGAAATAGGAATAATTTACAAACCGCACCAATAAAATTTCGAATAAGACAAGTCTTGTCCCAATCTCACATAATAGTGGGTTCACAAATGATCAATACGTGAAGTGAAATCAGATTGTAAAATCTGGCGGAGGAGAAATAACGGGTAGATGATTCGCTAGCAGATTAAAATGCTGCGATGCAAAATTGAATGTTAATTGCCAGCCTTGATTTGCCTGAACTTTTATTGGCGTAGCAGAGGTGTAATCTTTTATGAAATGTCCTAAAAATTTCAATGCTTGTTGAGAAGACGCGGGCAGGTCAGCCGAGAGCTTTACAAAATCCACCATGGCACTGAAAAGCTTTTTCTCTTTTACATCCTTTAAGTAGACAACATACAAAGTATCGTTCTCTAGTTTTTGTTTTACCAGTTTAAAAAATTCACCCTTGTATTGAAAAGCACCATTTACGCGCTCATAGTCTTTATCATCAACGTGATACGGAATAGCGAAGGGTATTTTAATGGTTACGATCTCTTCATTTGAATAATTGCCAGCATCTAATCGTTTATTCATCTCAATGCGCGCGGTGTAACACAGACCCCAATACGCAAAATAATATCCCACAATATTGAAGAGGAATACAAGAAGTATGGCAAAAGAGGCTAATCTTTTCAGAAGCTATCTGTTAAATGTGTTTCTATTTAAAGAATTAAGCTTAGAGTTCAAAGCACCATCCGATAGACAAAACGGACCTCATTCAATACGCATTAGTCAAAGTATGAGATGATATACTCCTTGCCTCCTCATTTTCCTAACGGCCATTCGGAACAATTCTTTAACTTAGCGCACCGTAAAATTCAATCGAATGCGCCATTCCAAAATTGTGGGCCTTGGGCACCACGTTCCTGAAACCGTCATCACCAACGAATATCTTTCTACCATTATGGATACCAACAACGACTGGATCGTTGAACGCACTGGTATTCACGAACGCAGATGGATTGATCCCGCTAAGGACACCGTAGCAAACATGGCCGCCAAAGCAAGCCGCATGGCTCTGCAGCGAGCGAAACTCACTGAAAAAGATGTTGACTTTATCGTCTTCGCCACCATTACTCCTGACTACTTTTTCCCAGGCTCTGGTGTTCTGCTTCAGCGTGAACTTGGACTCGATGGACGCATCGGTGCGCTCGACATACGCAATGCATGTTCCGGTTTCATTTATGCGTTATCGGTAGCCGATCAGTTTATTAAAACCGGTATGTATAAAACCATTCTTGTGGTGGGTGCCGAAATACAATCAACCGCTATTGATGTTACTACCAAGGGAAGAAACACAGCGGTTATTTTTGCTGATGGTGCTGGTGCTGCTATCCTCCAACCAACTGATAAACCGGGTATTCTCTCGACTCATCTTCATTCCGATGGAAACTTTGCTGAGGAACTTTATGTAAAAGATCCGGGCAGTAGTCGCCCAAGAGAAGAACGACAGCCAGATCAAATTCTGGACACCACGACTTACAAGGTGGTGATGAATGGCAACCAGGTTTTCAAACATGCGGTTGTTCGGTTCATGGAAGTGATTGGCGAAGCTTTAGCAGCAAATAATTTGAAGAAAGAAGATATTAATTTGTTGGTACCGCATCAGGCCAACCTGAGGATCAGCCAATACATTCAGGAAAAACTTGCCCTTACAGACGCTCAGGTGTATAACAACATCATGCGCTACGGAAATACAACTGCTGCCTCCATTCCCATTGCACTTAGTGAGGCTTGGGCCGAAGGTAAAATCAAAGAAAATGATTTAATTTGTTTAGCCGCTTTTGGCAGCGGGTTCACGTGGGCCTCAGCGCTGATTCGGTGGTGATGTACGTTAATGGTTAAATGTTAATGGTGAATAGGAAATGACCAGCAACGATTAACTGTTAACGATTAACTGATAACTGATAACGAAGAATGAAGACCTCTACCTACAATCCTAGTCCGCTCGAAGTTGATTTTGCAAATTCTCTCTACATTTTGCAGAAAGAAATTGAAAAGCATTTGCAAGACAACCAGATCATACACGTAGAAAGCCAAATTAAAAAAGATAATCCGATGGTGAAGTTCAGTCTGCTGGACAAAGATGGCGATCCACATGAAATCGTTGTGCGCATTATTCAGTTGCCGGATAAGTTTTAATTCGAAATTCTTCGCACTTTTAACCTCCTCACATGTCACTACTGATCATCTTCTCCTGCATCGTATTGCTCATTGTGCTCATCACTCGTTTTCAGATTAATGCATTCCTTGCTTTTTTGTTAATCTCTATTCTTGCTGGTTTATTGTTAGGTATTGATGCTTCACATATCACCGCCTCGATTCAAAAAGGTATTGGCGATATGCTTGGCTCGCTCGTCATTGTGGTGGCCTGTGGTGCCATGCTGGGTAAACTCGCTGCTGAAAGCGGAGCCGCACAACAAATCGCTGGAAGCCTGATGAACTTGTTCGGTCCACGTTACATCCAATGGGCATTGATGCTCACGGGTTTTATTATCGGTATACCATTATTTTATAATGTAGGTTTTGTGTTGGTTGTACCTTTGATTTTTTCGGTTGCTTATAAATACAACTTTCCGGTTGTGTACATCGGATTACCCATGCTGGCTGCTCTTTCGGTAACGCATGGTTTTCTTCCGCCTCATCCATCACCCACAGCTTTGGTCGCGCAGTTCCATGCTGATATGGGCACAACACTTTTTTATGGTATTCTTATCGGGCTACCAACGGTAATCATAGCGGGTCCTCTTTTCTCCCAGACACTAAAGAAAATCCAAACCCCTCTCAATAAAATATTTCAATCGACAGCTCTTCCGAATAATGAATTACCCGGATTAGGTATCAGTATCTTTTCAGCTCTACTTCCTGTTATTTTATTGGCAGCAACCACCATCCTTGGAAATGTTATTCACGAACCTGGATTATTAAAAACCATTATTATCTTTTTAAGCGATCCTGCCATTGTCATGATTATATCATTGGTCGTGGCTACCTATACGCTTGGCATCCGTCAAAACAAAAAGATGAAATCGATCATGGACATCTACGGAGATGCCGTGAAAGACATTGCCATGATACTCTTGATTATGAGTGGAGCAGGAGCGTTGAAACAAGTATTAATCGATAGCGGTGTAAGCGCAGAGATCGCTACACTCCTCAGCGGACTTGACGTGCATCCATTAGTATTAGGTTGGGCGATAACATGCGTCATCCGCGTATGCGTAGGTTCAGCAACCGTGGCAGGACTAACTGCTGCATCGATCATGGCTCCTTTGCTTGCACAATCTCATGTTGACCCGAACCTCATGGTATTGGCAGTTGGTGCAGGTAGTCTCATGTTCTCGCATGTAAACGATGCAGGTTTCTGGCTCTTCAAAGAATATTTTAATCTGAGTATAAAAGATACCATTCGATCCTGGTCGTTGATGGAGACCGTTGTTGCTGTATGTGGCTTAGCGGGTGTGATGATCATTCAATCTCTTCTTTAAAAATTCAATTATATCATGGCTGAAGACAAGTCGAAGAGAGTCTACTCTACCAGTGAAGAAATAGCCAACGCTATTACGCACGGGATTGGTACAGGATTAGCCATCGCAGCAATGGTGGTTCTTATTGTTTTTGCGGCAATCAAAGGAAATGTCTGGCACATAGTAAGTTTCTCAATATATGGATCGACTTTGGTATTGCTTTACTTTGCATCTACCCTATACCATAGTCTCACCAACCTTAGAGCGAAAGGAGTCTTTCATAAATTTGATCATATCTCCATTTATTTATTAATCGCTGGAACGTACACACCCTTTTGCCTCACTGCTTTGCGCGGATGGATTGGTTGGACAGTACTCGGAGTTGTTTGGAGTTGTGCAATACTAGGCACAGTACTAAAATCCATCTCTGTTGGTAAGAGGGTAATGATGTCTACTATATTATATGTATTGATGGGCTGGGTAATCCTCATTGCTATTAAACCGCTTTACAATTCAATGCCCTACAATGGATTTCTGCTTTTAATTGCGGGTGGTGTGTCATACACACTCGGCACCATATTCTTCATCCGCGATAAAGTAAAATACAATCACAGCGTCTGGCATCTCTTTGTATTGGGAGGAAGTGTATTGCATTTCTTTTCGGTGCTGACATTACTCTCCGTGGGAAAAAATTAATGGTTATCCGTTAATGGTGAGACTTATTTCAAAGAAGTGTTTTAACTTTCTCAAACCAATCACGATTAACAACTAACTATTCACATGAATCTATCTCCGGATCAGCGCTTCGCACAACTTGGTCTAACCTTACCACCAGCTCCTAAACCATTAGGTGTGTATAAACCTTTTCTCATCGTTGGGAACATGGTCTATGTTTCGGGTCATGGAACCGTTAAGGAAGACGGTACACTGATCATCGGGAAGGTTGGTATTGATTTAAATGTGGACGAAGCCAAACTTGCGGCACAACAAGTTGGATTGGCTATTCTTTCAACACTTACAAAGAATTTGGGAAGTCTGAATAAAATCAAACGCGTTGTTAAAGTATTGGGCATGGTGAATGCTGTTCCTGAATTTGAACGTCACCCATTTGTCATTAACGGATGCAGCGAGCTGTTTGCAAAAGTTTGGGGCGAGGAAAATGGTGTTGGTGTACGAAGTGCTGTCGGCATGGGTTCTCTTCCCGATAATATTCCGGTAGAAATTGAGGTACTGTTTGAGTTGATTTAATCGTTAATGATTAATCGAAGCAAGACTAAGTAACAAAGTAATTTAGATGACAACACATTCCTGGTTCACAATAGATAATATCGATACGATCGATTCCCCAGCGCTTGCGCTTTATGTAGATCGCATTCAACAGAACATCCAGACTTTAGTAAACAGTATAGATGATGTTAATCGGTTAAGACCTCACATCAAAACGCATAAGTCAGGTGAAGTTTCGAAGATGATGTTGGCGGTAGGAATAAAAAAATTCAAGTGTGCTACTATTGCGGAGGCTGAAATGCTTGCCAGTGTTGGGGCTCCGGATGTACTGCTCTCCTATCAGCCCGTTGGACCAAAACCAAATCGTCTTGCAGAGCTCATCAAAAAATTTCCGAATACAAAATTCAGTTGCCTGATTGATAATCCTGAAAGCGCAAAACATCTTTCAAATGTATTTTCAAATCATTCCATTTTGATCGAAGTATACATTGATTTAAATGTAGGAATGAATCGTACAGGTATAGTACCGGATGCAGCATTGAAATTATTTGGGGAATGTAAATCCTTAAAAGGGATTTCGATTGTCGGGCTTCATGCCTATGATGGGCACTTGCGTGATACCGACTTTGCAGTTCGTACAAAACGTTGCGATGAAGCATTCAATAAAGTTCAAGGATTACATAAAGCTATTTTAGAAAAAGAAGGAAAGAAATTAATCATTGTAGCAGGGGGTACCCCTACTTATTCTATTCATTCAAAACGAAAAGAAATTGAATGTAGCCCGGGTACATACGTTTATTGGGACAAAGGTTATGAGCAATTATTAACGGAGCAGAATTATTTATTCGCGGCATTGGTTGTTACACGCATTATATCCAAGCCAACAGATGATACAATCTGCCTTGATCTTGGTCATAAAGCCATCGCATCCGAAAATCCCCTTGCCAATCGTGTGTACTTTTTGAATGCACCAGATCTTGAACCAACAGGACACAGCGAAGAGCATATGACATTTAAAACAACCGCTGGAAATACATTCTCAGTGGGTGATGTTTTATATGGAGTTCCCTATCACGTTTGTCCAACCATCGCTTTGCATGATGAAGCTTGTGTTGTGCAAAATCATAAGGTCGTAGAGCGATGGAAAACACTATCACGCAACAGAAAAATTACAGTCTAAACGTATTGTACTAACACGTTGAAATAGTATGAAAAAAATAACCGCTGCAATTGGATTGATTACCATTCTGGCATCGGCTTATGTTTTGTATTACAAATTTGGTAAGGTCGAAAAGGAAAACACAAAAGAAAATATAAAGACTGAAGCATCCAATATCTGGCATGCGCCTGACACATCATTAGCGGCTCAGGATGCGGGTGCTGATTTAATCCGGTATGGAAGAAAATTAATAACAGCCACTTCGTATTACCTCGGTCCAAAGGGAAAGGTCAGTGCAATATCGAACGGAATGAATTGTCAAAATTGTCATTTGGATGCAGGGACAAAACCCTTTGGAAATAATTATGGATCGGTTGCCTCACTCTATCCGAAATTTCGCGCGCGTTCGGGTGGATTGGAAAGTATTGAGAAGCGCGTGAACGATTGTATTCAGCGAAGCTTAAATGGAGATCCTCTGGACTCCCTTTCGAAAGAAATGAAAGCAATGGTGGCCTACATAAAATGGGTTGGTAAAGACGTGCCAAAAGGAAAGAAGGCAGAAGGATCGGGATTATTTCCAATTGAATTTTTAAATCGTGCAGCTGATCCTGCGCAGGGAAAATTACTGTACACGAAACAGTGCCGCTTATGTCATCAACAAAACGGACAGGGTTTAATTATGATTGACAGCTCACGTTACATCTATCCACCCCTTTGGGGAGAAAATAGTTTTAATACAGGTGCTGGTCTTTTTCGAATCTCAAACTTTGCCAAATACATTCGTGCTAACATGCCTCAAGGTGCAACATACTTAAAACCAGTTCTGACTGAAGAAGAAGCGTGGGACATTGCGGCGTATGTTGTTTCGTTACCACGTCCCACAAAAAAGTTTGTGGGCGATTGGCCAAAGTTAGAGACCAAACCTTTCGATCATCCCTTTGGTCCGTATACTGATTCACTTACAGAAGCCCAGCACAAATACGGACCCTTCAATCCGACAGATACTAAAAAATAAAATTCAGAATCATAAAATCAATTTCATAACTCAATTTAAAAGTAACAACATGAAAAAATTAATCTTCAGTATGCTATTGGCCGGTTTTTCGAATGTAACGCTGGCGCAACAAAGTCCTGATGTAGTCGACATGAAAAAGCATCACATTGTTATCCAGTTCAATGATGGAGAGGCAGCGTCACAAGACGCAGTTGTCGGACAGGTGAAGAACATTCTTACCGCTTGGCCTAACGCAGAGGTGGAAGTCATTTGCCATAGCTCAGGACTTGATTTACTTACCTCAGCAAAGTCAGAGGTGGGTAAGACTCTTACTGAATTGTCAGCCAAAGGTGTAATCTTCTCAGCCTGCAATAACTCCATGCGAAAAAGAAATGTAAAGAAAGAAGATTTGGTTTCTGTCGCGAGAGTAGTTCCATCTGCCATGATTCAATTAACGCTTAGACAAGAAGAAGGATGGGCGTATGTTAAGGGAGGACATTAATACGTTCTATAAACATATTTATGAATCTAAACAAAGAGCCTCCATAATGGGAGGCTCTTTGTTTAATATCACATAACTAAACTTGCAACTGACACCATAACAAAAAAAATTATCGGATATTTATTATCTTAGCAATCCACTAAATCAATCTACAATTTCAGGTCACTGTTTAAATGTTAGTTTTTACTCAACAATGATATGAGACATCTTTTAGCAATTCTCTTTCTTTTTACATCAATCATAAGCCTTGCACAAGACCAACTTTGGGGCGTGACTTCAATGGGCGGAGTTAACAATGCGGGTACTATCTTTCATGTAAACACCGATGGCACCAACCATACGGTTGTAAAAGCATTTAGCGCTGGCGCAAACACGCCTTACGGAAGCTTAACATTAGGCTCTAACAATGAGCTATTTGGCATGACCTCCGTTGGGGGTGAGAAGAACAGGGGTGTAATTTTTAAACTAAACAGTGATGGCACTTCTTATACTGTGTTGCATGATTTCCTAGGAGAAGACGGTGCTCGCCCGCTGGGAAGCCTAATTGTTGGCAAGGATGGAAAATTATATGGCGTGACCAACAATGGTGGTTCTAGTAACAAAGGTGTTATTTTTAAGATGAACCAAGATGGATCAGGTTATACCAAAATATTCGATTTTTCAACCGGAAATGGAGCTGGAGCAGCTGGTTCATTAATTCAAGATGCAGCCGGAGATTTATTTGGTATAACCGTAAACGATGGTGATAAAACTCTTTTTAAAATAAAACCAGATGGCAGCGGATACACACACCTACATGATTTCAATGCTGAAAATGATCTGAACTTTTTGTATAGCAGTCCAACAGAAGGATCGGAGGGCTTTATCTACGGAATTGGTCTTACTATTAGTGCTGAGGGCGGAGGAATATTCAAAGTCAAAAAGGATGGCACGAATTACAGCATTATTCATTCGTTGAATAACACGTGGACACCAGGCGGTCAACTTCTATCTGGCTTAAATGGTAAAATGTACGGCTTTGCAGGTAACTCAATTTTTTCAATCAATCCCGATGGTTCAGAGTATTACGAATTCCCAGCTAGCGGATTATCGTATAATATTTTTACTTCCGGAAAATTGATTCAGGATGCTGACGGATACATTTATGGCTTGACTGATGGAGGTAACTGTTTTAAAGTAGATTCGGACGGGCTGTCTTCTTCAATTCTTCATCAGTTCGTAATGGAAAATAATGGAAACGATTTCGGACTTGTTGGTCAACTAATAATGAATACAGAAGGAAAATTATTTGGCATGACATTCTCAGGTGGAGAAAAGCACGGAGGCACAATTTTTTCAATAAACAAGGATGGAAGTTCTTTCGCTCTACTTCATCACTTTAATCCCACCGGAGGTTTGGAGTCCCTTCCAGGTTCAATATTGATTAGATCAAAAGTAAGTAATAAAATCTTTGGCTACGCAGGTGGTGAACCGAATGGATGCGGCTCTATTTTTCAGATTAATTTAGATGGAACAGAATACTCTAAGCTTTATGAATTTGACCAAACCAATGGTTGTGGAATTTCATTCCTCATGGAGGATAAGAGTGGAAACTTATGGGGTGTAACCAACTTTGGAGGTGTAAATAAATATGATGGGATATTTAAATTAAGACCTGATGGCACTAATTATTCTAAGATTGTTACCCTGTCAGATAAGCTTGGATCCGGTTCCCATTTCAGTTTTATTCAAGGGCCAGACAATAATTTATATGGTCTAGCGAAGTCAGGTGGCACAACTAATGATGGAGCGATTTTTAAAGTTTTAACCAGCACAAGTGAGCTCGTTAAATTAAAAGATTTTGACGGAACTACTACTAGTGGAATATTTCCTACTGGAAATTTAATTTATAACCCGGATGGATTTCTATATGGAAAAACATTCGTTGGCGGTGGCAGTGGCAAAACAGGAGTGTTTTTTAAGATTAAACCCGATGGTTCCGAATACACCCATCTTCACGATTTTGTTCAGGAAAGTGGAGTTGCTCCTGATGGCGATTTATATTTAAGTAGCGATAGCTTCTTTTATGGTACTACACGTGGCGGAGGACCAAACATAAATTCACAAGGATTCTTGTATAAAATGAAGAAGGATGGTACCAATTATGAAACACTTTACAATTTTGAGGCACCAGTACAAATGCGCAATACAGGCATTGTGGTTGATACTTCACATTCTATTTTATATGGTTTACAGGAGCCAATGGCTCAAGTGGGAGATGGTGCGCTCTTCTCTATTAAACTGGATGGCACCGGATATTCTGAATTTTATAAGTTCTCAGGAGAAGATGGTTCAATACCCATTGGCAATCTGGTATTCGTAAAGGATTTAATAACAGCAACCGAAACCCCTAATAGTCTTAATGCAATACAAGTTTTTCCAAACCCCACGACAGGACGTATTAAGCTATCGGGTATAAAAGAAATTAAAGCAGTACAAGCAATCAATCTATTGGGTAAATCATATTCTCTTTCACCAGAATGCATTACTTACTCATGTGATTTAGATTTATCCAATCTTGATTCGGGGTTTTATCTTTTAAAGATTTCAACCAACAGAGATAAGGTGATTACCAAAAAAATCATGGTTGTAAAATAATTCCAAAATGAATTTATTTACCCCTCCACCCTGGGCCACGCACTACCCTACCAGGATGTGCATTGGTATGCTCACCATTATTAAGAACCTGCGTTCCATTTACAAAAACATGAACCATACCCGTGCTGTATTGATGTGGGTTTTCAAAAGTTGAGTGATCTTCAATTTTTGCCGGATCAAAAATAGCGATGTCAGCAAAATAACCGGGAGTTAGCAAGCCTCGTTTTTTGATTTTTAAATTAGTAGCAGGAAGCGATGTCAATCTGCGAATGGCTTCCTCCAATGGAATTACTTTTTCATCGCGAACATACTTGCCCAGCAACCTTGAAAAGTTTCCGTATGCACGAGGATGGGTTGGCGTCTTTAAAAAGTTTCCTTCAGCTGTTGATGATTCTGCATCGGATCCAAAGCTGACATAAGGTAAGGCAATCTGCCGTTTTACATTTTCTTCCGTCATCAAAAAATATGCAGTGCCTATGCGCGTTCCATCGGTAATCACTAAATCCATCGCAGTCTCTTCCGGTGATTTACCATAAAGCTTCGCTACTTGTCCCAATGTTTTACCTGAATAATTTTTGCGCAATGAGTCATTCGTAAAACCCAGTAACAAAACTTTATCAAAGTCACCTGCCAGCAACATGAGGTTCTCCCATTTGTTAGTAGGTGTTCTCATCTCCTGTAAAGCCTTCTTTCTCGAAACCGGGTCTTTCATTCTTCTAATCCATTCATTGATTCCGCCTTCCTGCAACCACGGTGGCATTGCGGCATCTAACCCTGTAGCGCCAGCGGTGTAGGTATACATATCCGCTGTAATGTGAAGACCTTCTTTATTGGCCTTGTCTATCATAGCAGTAACTGAATCAATTTTATTCCAGTTGGATTTTCCACTAAATTTTAAATGATAAATTTCCGCAGGCACATTGGCTTCGCGCGCAATGCGAATGGTTTCATCCACTGCTTCAAAAATAGCATTACCTTCGCTACGCATGTGGGCGATATACATGCCACCATACGCAGAAGCTACTTTGCTTAACTCAATCAACTCTTCAGTGGTAGCGTAATTTGCAGGAGCATAAATCAATGCAGAGGTAACACCCATCGCTCCTTCTTCCAT
>JBDTTT010000093.1:0-22041 GCA_039930485.1 Chryseolinea sp. | reverse complement strand
TTGTAAATGAAAAAAAAGCAGAACAGTTGATACTTCTTGCATTGGAAGATATTACGGACAGGGTACGTTCAGAAAAAATATTAATAGAAAATGAAGCCCGCTCAAAAAAAGAGCGCACGTTGCTGCACGATTTCTTTACACAAACGCCTGCGGTGCTTGCCATTCTCAAAGGACCTGAGTATGTATTTGAATTTGCCAACCCTGCTTACATGGAGCTTATTGGCAACCGTAACCTTATAGGTAAAAAACTGCTTGAAGCGGTTCCTGAAGTTAAAGGTCAGGGCTTTATTGAGCTGCTTGATAATGTATATAAAACGGGTGAAACATTTACTGGGAAAGAAATGCCCATTATGGTGGAGAAAGGCAAGGGAAAACCAGAACAATTTTTTCTAAATTTCACGTATCAAGCATTTACAAATGACAAAGGTGAAACAGAAGGTGTTTTGGTTTTTGCTTATGATGTAACGGAATTGGTAATCGGTCGCAAACAAGTGGAAGCTAGTTCACTTATGATTCGCAACATATACATGAATGCACCTGCTGCTATCTGTACATTTAAGGGGCCTGAACATATTTATGAGTTAGTTAATCCGGCTTACCAAAAATTATTTGACAAGCGTGACCTGGTAGGTAAATCGCTTCTGGAAGCACTGCCGGAATTAAATGGCCAGGGAGTTAATAAAATATTGGACAATGTTTACAATACAGGAGAAGTTTTTATAAGTACCGAGATTCCCGTTATGCTGGCGAGGGCAGACAACGAGGCTTCCGAACAGCGTTATTTTAATACCACCATGCAACCTATTTATAATGAAGAGACTAAAATAATCGGGGTTGTTAATTTCGGCTATGATGTTACCGAACAAATAATGGCACGCAAACAAATTGAAGAAAGTGAAAAGCGTTTCAGCAATATATTGTCACAATCAATCATGTCAATTGCTATATTAAAGGGAGCTGATTTGATAATAGCCTTCGCCAACGACAAGATGATGGCTTCCTGGGGGAAAGGAAAAAATATTATTGGCAAGCCACTGTTAAAAGTACTTTATGAACTGGAAGATCAGCCATTTCCCAACGTGATGCAACAGGTTTTTACCACAGGAATACCACATTATGGTTACGAAGAAAAAGCAATACTTATCATCAACGGAAAAGAAGAAGTAACGTATTACAATTATGTGTGTCAGCCTTACACCGAAGTTGACAATACTATCTCGGGAGTAACGATTCTTGCAAACGAAGTAACAGAACAAGTGCTTGCAAAAAAACAAATAGAAGAAAGCGAAAAGCGTTTCAGCAATATTCTCTCACAATCGCTTATGGCAGTTTGTATTTTAAAAGGAAGGGAATTGGTAGTAACCTCTGCCAACGATTCAATGCTTGAGATGTGGGGGAAAGGAAAAAATGTTATTGGCAATACGCTGATTGAGGTGCTGCCCGAAATAGAAGACCAGCCATTTCTAAAATTGCTTGATGATGTTTATACAACAGGAGTGCCGTTTGCAACACCCGAAATAAAAGCCATTCTCAACCGAAACGGAAAACGCGAAGAATGCTATTTCAATTTAATATACCAACCTTATCGAGATTTAGATGAAACTGTTACAGGGATTACCGTATTTGCAACCGAAGTAACCAAACAAGTGTTTGCACAAAAACAAATAGAAGAAAGTGAATCAAAATTCAGAACACTATCAGAAACCATTCCTAACATGATATGGGCAGCGGCTCCTGATGGGCAGAAAAATTTCTTCAACAAATATTTTCTTGATTATACAGGTTTGTCTTTTGAAGAATTGCAAGGCGATGGTATGCACAAAATTATTTTTCCTGCCGACCTTAAAAAAGATTTAGAGCTATGGCATCACTCCCTTAAAACAGGTGAAGATTTTAATATGGAAAAGCGCATTCGCCATCATGATGGAACTTACCATTGGCATTTAACTCATGGCCGTGCACAGAAAGACATGCTCGGCAACATTACCGGGTGGATAGGAAGTAGTACTGAAATTGAAAAGCAAAAAATATTTTCAGAAGAATTAGAAGCCAAAGTAAAAGAGCGAACCGCTGAACTGCAAATTTCAAACGAAGAACTAAATCAATCCAACACTCAGTTAGACCAATTTGCTTATATAGCGAGTCACGATTTGCAAGAGCCATTGAGAAAAATTATCACCTTCTCCACGCGCTTGCAGGACAAACATAAAGATGAATTGAACACAGAAGTAAAATCCTATCTCAACAAAATCGAAGTTGCCTCTTCCCGCATGTCAACTCTTATCCGCGACCTGCTCAATTATTCGCGCTTACTTCAGCACGAAAAATTATTTATGCAAACCGATTTGAATGAAACACTAAAAAATATTTTAAACGATTTTGAATTATTCGTTCACGAAAAGAACGCCCAAATAAAATCCGATAAACTCCCAACCATTGATGCGATCCCATTCCAAATGAACCAGCTTTTTTCCAACCTCATCAGCAACGCTCTTAAATTTTCTGAAGAAGATGTACCACCCGTTATTGCCATCACATCACGCACACTTTCAGAAAAAGAAATTCAAAAATATCCCGCCTTCAATCCGTTGGTATCTTATGTAGAAATAATTTTCAAAGACAGCGGCATCGGTTTTGAACAACAATACGCTGAAAAAATATTCACCATTTTCCAACGCCTTCACAACCAAGAAACCTTCATCGGCACAGGCATTGGCTTAGCACTAGCAAAAAAAGTTATTGAAAACCATCACGGAGAAATATTTGCAGATGCCAAAGAAAACGAAGGCGCATCATTTCATATAATACTTCCGCTTAAACAACGCGATAAATAATATAGCTTAGATGATGGAGAAAAAAATTGTTATGATAATAGACGATGATACAGACGACAGGTTCTTTTTCAAAGAAGCACTAACGGAAATGCCTAGTTCCATAGAATGTTTGGAAGCAAAAGGCAGTAGAGAAGCGTTTGAACTATTGAGAAGGGCAGAAAAACTGCCCGATTTTATTTTTCTTGATATAAACATGCCCATCATGGATGGACGTGAATGCCTGAAGGAATTAAAAAAAGACGCGGACCTGAAAAGCATTCCAGTCATAATGTATTCCACTTCTTTTACCGATAAAAGCATAGCTGAGTTTCGGGCACTCGGAGCATATCACTATCTAAATAAACCAACGGATGTGAATAAACTTTCCGAACAAATTCTTGAAGCAATCAAAAAACCTATGATACTTTCTTAATATCTTTAAATGGAATTAGTTACAAATTATTTATAATATGTACAATAGCCTTAAATCAGCGATTAAAATATTCGAAATTTTGCCACTCACCCCTCTTAAAGTCACTTGTCCGGCGGTATACTTATCTAGTCGGCACTGCGATCCCTACTAAATTAGCCGGGTCTTACTTCACTTCAAAAAGTACAATCTCCTTTCCATACAACAAAACACACACAGATTTGAAATAAAATCGCTAAAATTGTTCGGATAAAATGAATATTAGGGTTAGTGGCATAATTTTTTACGATAGTAATTACCTAACCATAAGGCATTGAAAGTTCGAAATAGCATATGGTCCTTTCTTTTATTCTCTTTTGCCTTTGCAATTTCACTGGCACACAGTTCTATTGTGCATACCCACGCAAAAACTGGCACTAATCATCACCATGATGCCAATAATCATAGCCATCATCACGATAAAAATGAGGCTCATAATAATCGTGATGAAATGCATAAGCATGGCCATTCAAGCCATGACTCAAATTCAAATCTTCCTTTATTCACGCATTTTTCGAATGTTGATTTTATAAGTTCAGTAAAGTACTCGCACACATCATCACAGAAAATAGTCATAGCGTCTTTGGAGTCGCAAAGTCTAGTTTTTCTACTTTTCCCAGAACCTCATATAAGAAAAATCCGGATTCGTGAGGCGAGAGACTTACCATTAAGCCCTCTCCTATCATTCAAATCTTTACGAGCTCCTCCTTTCCCTTTTTGTTAAGCCTGCATAAATCCATTTATGGACTAATCTTGTTGTGCAGCTACTTCTCCTTCTAATTTAATCTATCATTAGCTATTAATATTCTTCTTGCTTAACTCATTTGTTGTGCAGGTAGGATTTAACTCCTATAAAATGAAAACCTATTTATTAATTCTTTTCCTCCTTTTAGCGGTAATGTCTTTGACTCTAGCGCATGGAGGTAAAAAACATAAAAAAGATTCAACTGCTAAGCATGTTGATTCTTTAAATCGAAAGCATGGAGAGCATATTCAAGGTGATATTACTCATCACGATGAAGTGTTAACACCTGATGGATCCAACGTAGCGGCAGACCTGAGTGACTTTCCTTCTATACACCCACTCATTGTCCATTTTGCTATTGTGTTGATTCTTGTTGCAGCTGTCCTTCAATTGGTGAATGTTATTATTCTGAAAAAGGATATTGCTTGGATAATAGCAGCTATGCTGTTCGTTGGATTTTTAACTGCATGGTTTGCCAGCACTACCTTCCATCCACACGCTCATGGCATCAGTGCACGCGCCAAACTTGTGTTGCAACAGCATGATAAATTTGCTGACTGGACTATTATCACAGCAATTATCGCTTTGGTATTACAGATTGTTTATCTCTTCTTAATACGATTTAATCCATCCATGTATACTGTAAGTATAAATGGTGTTGATAGACTTGGATCTAGGTTGAATAGAGGTTTCGCGATCGTAGTCGCCATTGTCTTGCTATCATCCGCTTATTGTGTTTTGCATGCCGGTCACTATGGAGCCCAGCTGGTACACATTGAAGGTATAGGACCACAAGGCAAATATCTTGAGATAGAACATGATCATTGATAAAATGGTGAACAATAAATTTCAACCAAGATCTTGTTACCGCAACATTCACATTATTAGGCCATTTAAATTAAGAGTACAAATGAAAAAAAGTTTCTTCATATTATCATTCATAACAGCAAGTATTAATGTTTTGGCACAGCATGAACACCAGATGCAAAATATGGAGCCTGCGTCTCAAAGGACTAATACTACTCTGAAACATTCAGCTTCCGGTCATCAGGGAAAAAAAATTGTTTACAATTTATATATCAACGATACCATTGTAAGCCATGTAAGTACAAAGCGCAAGGCCTTAACAATAAATAGCGATGTTCCTGGGCCGACATTATATTTTACTGAAGGTGATACTGCCATAATTCATGTTCATAATAAAATGAAGGATGAGACTTCCATACATTGGCATGGCATTCTGTTACCAAACGAACAAGATGGCGTGCCTTATCTAACCAATGCGCCAATTAAAGCTGGCGCATCACATACTTTTATTTTTCCCTTAATTCAAAGTGGCACGTATTGGTTTCACTCTCATACCAGTTTACAGGAGCAAGCAGGAGTGTATGGCTCTATTGTTATCTATCCACGAGGTTACAGGAAAAGAAAGGAACGTGTTATTATGCTTTCTGATTGGACTAATGAAAGGCCAGGTGAAGTGCTACGCTCTCTGAAGCGTGCAAATGATTGGTATTCTATTCGTAAAAATTCAGTTCAGAGTTGGGGAGAAGCTTTAATGAAAGGTCATTTGAAAGATCGTTTTATATCGGAATGGAAACGTATGCCGGCTATGGATGTATCTGATGTCTACTATGATAAATTTTTGCTTAACGGACGACCTAAAAATACAGATGAAGAAATAATCGCAGGTGATACAGTAAAACTAAGGATCATTAATGGTGCAGCTAGTTCCTACTTCTGGTTGCAATATGCTGGAGGTAAGATGAAGATTGTAGCTGCCGATGGACTTGATATAGAACCTGTTTTGGTAGATAAAATGATGATTGCAATTGCAGAAACGTATGATGTTGAAGTGGTTGTTCCAAACGATGGCATGTCTTACGAATTTCGTGCTACAGCTCAGGATATCACAGGGCACGCCTCACTTTTCTTTGGTAAGGGGATGGAGATGACAGCCCCTGACCTTCCAAAGCTTGATTATTTTGCCATGATGCACATGATGAATAAGATGGATATGGGCAATGAAGGAATGAACATGGATGGAAAGGATATGACTGACAATATGAAGATGAGTGACCGCCAAATGAAGAAAGGAAATAAAATGAAAGGGATGAATGAACATAATCAGGAAGGAATGCAAATGAATACCAAACCGAAAAATGTTGATTCAGATAAAATGAAAGGGATGAAGATGGAGAGTATAAATAAACCAAATTCAACAGATTCAAATAAAGATAAAATGATAATGGGCCATGACATGGAAAAGATGAGCATGGATCAGCAGATGGGCAAAGACAATGGTGAAGTAACTCTAACTTATGATATGCTGCGTTCTCTTGAACCCACAACACTATCTAAAGATAAGCCTATAAGAGACATTAACCTTATGCTTACAGGCAATATGATCCGTTACGTATGGTCATTTGATAATAAAACATTATCTCAGTCAGATAATATATTAATAAAAAAAGGTGAAAATGTAAGAGTCAAACTTATCAACAGTACCATGATGCGGCATCCGCTTCATTTACATGGCCATTTTTTCAGATTTGTCAATGCCCAAGGTGAATACTCACCCATGAAGCACACATTTGACATACCAGCCATGGGCGATGTTACCATTGAATTTTATGCAAACGAAGAAAAAGACTGGTTCTTTCATTGTCATGTGTTATATCATATGATGGCCGGGATGGCCAGGGTATTTAGTTATGATAATTCACCACCAAACAAACAAGTCACAGAAAAAGATAAGAAAAAAATTTTTCATGAAGATCGTATGTGGTCTTTATGGGGCACTACGAAAATAGCAACTGATGCTGTTTTTGGTACCATCAATTATTCAAATAACCAAAATGTGATTGGCGCAACATACAGGGTTAACTATAAAAATAAATATGAGTTTCAGCCTGACTATCAACGCTTCATTGATACAAAACAATTCTTATCTGTTTTCGCTGGTGCTGATATCAGAAATACTTTTAAAATCATGGAAGGCGACCGATTTGTAGACAGAAGAGTAGGCGTTGTAGGAGCGCGCTATCTATTGCCCCTCTTTGTTTTAGCTGAGCTAAGAATCGATCATAAAGGCGAAGTTCGATTTCAACTAACACGGAGCGATATGCCAATAACCCGCAACCTAAGATTAAGCTTAACGGCCAATACAGACTGGGAGTACAATATCGACTTTGATTATTTCATTCATAAATATATTTCTGTGCATGCTTCATATGATTCAGACTATAAATATGGTACTGGCTTAACATTCCTTTGGTAAATAAAAGCAGAACCACAATAATATGAAACTCTACATCAAATATATGGTAAGCATTCGCTGCAAAATGATGGTGAAAGCAGAACTTAAGAAACTAGGGCTTCATTATGTGACTATAAAGTTAGGTGAAGTAGACGTATTGGAAAATATAACAAAACTACAGCGAGAACAAATAAAAATTTCTCTACTAAAAGCTGGTCTTGAAGTAATGGACGACAAGAAAGCCATATTGATAGAAAAAATAAAAAATGTTATAATTGAAATGGTCCATTATACAGATGAACTGCCTAAAGTAAAATTTTCGAATTACCTAAGTGAGAAATTAAATTACGACTACACTTATCTGGCTAACCTTTTTTCAGAAATAGAAGCAACCACCATAGAACACTTCATTCTCGTTCATAAAATTGAACGAGTAAAAGAACTCATTATTTATGATGAATTAAGTCTAACTGAAATTGCTCATAAGCTTCACTACAGCAGTGTAGCGCATTTATCTACCCAGTTCAAAAAAATAACAGGTTTAACACCGTCTTTCTTTAAATCCATAAAACATAAAAAACGCACATTTTTAGAAAATTTGTAATTGGTTTATCCGTCTTTTTAATGTGTGAATGATGTAACTAATTAATAAAGTTATATAACACACCTACTATCAATCATACAGAACTTAGGGATATTGTTAAGTATAAATATGATCAAAAAAAATAAAAAAAGGGACACGATTGGTGCCCCTAAAAGTATTCACACAGTTCCTGCTGAATTAGAAAAATCAAATATTCATATCATCGTTGAAATCATTGAGTATGTACCTAATGCTGTTGTCAGCAAGACCATTATTCGAAAAACAACAGGTAATATCACTGTTTCATCATTTGATGCTGGTGAAGAATTAGCGGAAAAGACTTCTCCGTTTGATAATTATATTCAAATAATTGACGGCAGTGCTGAAATAATAATAAATGAAAAAAAATACAAGCTTGGATTAGGTGAAGGGATAATCATTCCTGCTCACGCATCACATAGGTACAACGCTAACGAACAATTTAAAATGATTTCCACAATTATTAAAAGTGGGTACGAAGATTAGAGTGAGTGATTATCTGAAAATTATGACGTCATAAGGACTTATATGTTAATGATTCAGATTTATTAAATCTCACAATGGAAAATAATTCTGATAATGATAACAAACACCAGATATGAAAATGACAGAAACAAGAAATGAAAACAAGAGTTTAGAAAAAACTTATACATGCTCTATGCATCCGGAAGTGATTGCGAATAAACCCGGCAAATGTCCAAAATGTGGAATGGAATTGATTGAGAAAAAATAGAGGATTATAATTAAAACAAATTGATGTCTTACAAATCAAAGTGTATTATGTCAAGTTCGTTTGCAAATAGGCGAACGGAGGCGCTCATGCATGAATAGTGAGACGGAGATCGAAGCTACGCTCGATAAACTCCAACGCGACACGTTCGATTTTTTTTTGAAAGAGACTAACCCCCTTAACGGGTTGGTGATCGATAAGACAGCAAAAGGTTGGCCGTCTAGCATTGCTGCTACTGGCTTAGCATTAGCATGCTATCCCATAGGTGTCGAGCGTGGGTTCATGTCGCGTACAGCAGCAGTAGAACGAACACTAACTACACTTCGCTTTTTCTGGAACAGCCCACAAGGACCCGAGCCTGATGCAACCGGGTACAAAGGATTTTATTATCATTTTCTTGATATGCAAACTGGCCGTCGAGTGTGGCAATGTGAACTATCGACAGTGGATAGTGCTTTTTTATTAGCTGGCGCATTGACTGCCGGACTTTATTTTGATGCCACTAAAGCAGATGAGCTTGAAATTAGAACTCTTAGTGACGCACTATATCGTCGCGCCGATTGGCAATGGGCGCAAAACAACGGCGAGACAGTAACGCATGGATGGAGGCCAGAAAGTGGCTTCCTCAATTACCGTTGGGAAGGTTACGATGAGGCATTATTGCTCTATATGCTTGGTCTCGGTTCCCCTACTCATCCACTTCCACAACGAAGCTATGCGGCTTGGGCTTCCACTTACAAGTGGGAACAATGTTACGGACAAGAATATTTATATGCGGGTTCATTGTTTACCCACCAACTCTCACATGTATGGATTGACTTTCGCGGTATTCAGGATGCATTCATGCGTTATAAAGGCATTGACTATTTTGAAAACAGCCGCCGTGCAACTTATGTGCAACAACAATATGCAATCATCAATCCACTTAAGTTCAAAGACTATGGACCACATTGCTGGGGAATTACAGCAAGTGAGGGCCCTGGTCCTGATACCATAAAAATAGATGGCATCGAGCGCAAATTTTTAGATTACGTAGGACGCGGTGTGCCATACGGTCCCGATGATGGCACCCTTGCACCTTGGGCATTGGTAGCTTCACTGCCGTTCGCGCCCGAGATCGTACTACCAGCACTTAGCCATTGTATTCATCAAGCAAAGATGACCAAGTTTAACTCTTATGGTTTCAAGGCATCTTTCAATCCTACCCACCCTGGAAGCGCCGGCAATCCTTATGGTTGGTGGGTATCACCTTGGCATTATGGACTTAATCAAGGGCCAATCATTTTGATGATCGAAAACTATCGTTCAGGTTTTCTTTGGAGATTAATGAAGCATTGTCCTTATCTCATTACTGGATTGCGTCGCGCTGATTTTACAAATGGATGGTTGAGAACCACGGCTTGAATTTAAATCGTGTTATGAACAACGAATCACAGATAAATAAAATACCTCTTACAAGACAAAATAAAGAAATTATTCCGCCAGAAATGAGACTGATAATGTGGGCAGGCAAATATCAGATACATCAGCAATATCAACTTCTGCATAGGTAGGGACTCTCCAATTATCTATTACATTATTTACCTTTGACTATCATGTGCGCTCAATTCCATTTCCAGTTAAGAATTTCGGGCATGTCTTCACCATGAATTTGAATATAAGATTTATGGTCAAGCAATTTATCTCTAAGGTGTTGTTTAGTGTAAGCACCTCGCGATCCTAGCACTGGTAAACGATCTATAACATCACTTACAAGGTGAAATCTATCCAGGTCATTCAATACTACCATGTCGAAAGGTGTTGTGGTAGTGCCTTTTCCTTTATAACCTCGCACATGCAGGTTTCGATGATTTGTTCTACGGTATGTAAGGCGATGGATTAACAAAGGATAACCGTGAAAAGCAAAGATGATAGGTTTGTCTTTAGTGAAAAGTATGTCAAAATCATTATCATTTAATCCATGAGGATGCTCACTCTGTGGTTGAAGTGTCATGAGATCTACAACGTTAATAACACGAACTTTCAATTCAGGTAAATGTTCTCTTAGAATTTGCACTGCGGCAATAGTCTCTAATGTAGGCACATCGCCAGCACAAGCCATCACAACATCTGGTTCGCCTCCTTCATCATTACTTGCCCATTCCCACATACCTAATCCCGCAGTGCAATGTTTAACCGCAGCATCCATATCCAGCCATTGCATCTCTGGTTGCTTTCCTGCTACTATAACATTAATGTAATCACGGCTGTGTAAACAATGGTCCATTACGGACAGAAGTGTATTGGCATCGGGTGGAAGATAAATACGAACAACATCAGCTGTTTTATTGGCAACGTGATCAAGAAATCCCGGATCTTGATGACTATTGCCATTATGATCTTGTCGCCATACATGCGAGGTAAGAAGATAATTTAAAGAAGCAATTGGTCGCCTCCAAGGTATCTCGCGTGAGACTTGCAACCACTTGGCATATTGGTTAAACATGGAATCAATAATATGAATAAATGCTTCATAGCATGAAAACAAACCATGTCTGCCCGTCAGTAAATATCCTTCGAGCCATCCCTCGCATAGATGCTCGCTCAATACTTCCATTACCCGCCCATCGGCTGAGATGTGATCATCGCTCTTAAGAATCTCGGCAGTGGATGTGCGCTCGGTTATATCGAATACGTGCGTGAGGCGATTAGAAGCTGTTTCATCAGGCCCAAATATTCTGAAATTTCTTTCCTCCCAATTTTGCTTCATTACATCACGAACAAAAGCTCCCGCTACCACCGTTGCTTCCGCTATTATTGTACCGGGTTCAGGCACTACTACAGCATGTTTTCTGAAGTCTGGTATTTTTAAATCATGGAGAAGCAATCCACCATTTGCATTTGGATTAGCGCCCATGCGTTGCGTGCCTTGTGGAGCGAGCTCAGCTAATTCAAAAATTAATTTTCCACTTTCATCAAAGAGCTCTTCCGGTTTATAACTTTTCATCCACTGCTCAAGTATTTTTATGTGGTCGGGCTTCGTTGCTAATTCTGCAAGCGGAACTTGATGGGCACGCCAGGTACCTTCGACTTGAAGGCCATCAACTATTTTCGGGCCAGTCCATCCTTTTGGAGTGCGAAAAATTATCATCGGCCATTGCGGACGTTTTGTAAAGCCATTCGACCGCGCCTCATTTTGAATTTGCTTGATCTCCTCAACTATCATATCTAAAGTTGTGGCTAGCAATTCATGCACTTCTTCTGGAACATCCCCTTCAACAAAATAAGGCTTATAACCATAACCACGAAAAAGCTGTTCTAATTCTTCCTTGGGTATCCGTGCGAGTATAGAAGGATTGGCAATTTTATAACCATTTAAATGGAGTATCGGAAGTACTGCACCATCATGCACAGGGTTTAAAAATTTATTAGAATGCCAACTGGTAGCGAGCACTCCCGTTTCAGCCTCTCCATCGCCAACAACACACGCAACCAGCAAATCGGGATTGTCAAAAGCAGCACCATAGGCATGGACTAATGAATAACCTAGTTCACCGCCCTCATGTATAGAGCCTGGTGTTTCCGGTGCAACATGACTTGGTATACCTCCTGGAAAAGAAAACTGTTTGAATAGTTTTTTCATTCCCTGCTCATCCTCAGAAATATTTGGATACAGTTCACTATAGGTTCCTTCTAAATACGTGTTAGCAACCAATCCTGGACCGCCATGTCCTGGGCCTGTCACATAGATAATATTTAACTCATATTGCCTTATGATGCGATTGAGATGCACATAAATAAAGTTAAGTCCTGGAGTAGTGCCCCAGTGCCCCAATAGTCTTGGCTTTATATGTTCAAGCGTCAACGGTTTTTTAAGAAGAGGATTGTCATATAGATAAATTTGACCAACAGATAAATAATTAGCAGCCCGCCAGTATGCATTCATCTTTTGAAGTAATTCCGATGATAAAGTTTTATCTTCTGCAATTATATTTTCTGATTCCATAATAGTTAGTATTAGTAATAAAATTCAAAACTTGTAAACCAATTTTCTAATTCTAAAAAAATATCAGAATAGACCTCATAATTGTTATCTAATTATCCCGTTGACCATTTGAAATCACATTTTTCTGCACCACCAGCAATGGTTCCAGTTCGTTCTAGCTTTCCACCCCATTGCTCTGCCAGGGGAAAATCTAATTTACACCATGTGTTATAACAGACATCACCTATATTAAACTTCTTAAAATATTCAGCAACGTGGCAGCGTGTGCAATTGAAAGCAACCGTATTCTTATCAGTTTCTACATCTTCAAAACCATAGTCAGGAATGGTAAAAGGAAACATTCGAAATACTTGTGTAGCCAACTCCATTCGTTTGTGCGGATTGTCAGAAAATAATCCTGCTATTAGCAATGGAATTTCACCCATCTGTGTATATATCTTCCAGCCAATTTTATAAATCAACTCACTGGATTCTGCTTTTGTCTTTCCTGCTTTTAAAAGATTAGTGTATAATGCAACTGTAACACAAGCCCCATGAATAGTAAATGTGGCGCCGAGCGTTTGTTGCTTTGGTAAATCAATTTCTAAATTTTTATATTCTTGCCAGGTATCATTCAGTATATGCTGAATATCCTCTTCGTTAAATTCTCTTGATAAGATTTCCTTTGCCGGCTGATTCACGAATGATTTAAAAAAACCAGCATTTGCTTGCCAGTTTTTTAAGTTGTCGATAATTTGATAGTAAACTGCACTCCACATGAAAGATGCTTCACCAACCTTACTTCCGTCTTCTTGAAACAAAGACGGAGCTATTTCACCAGTAAGCAAGAAGTCGGGTAAAGTTTGTTGTACCCTATTACGAATGAGTTTACCGTTCATAGTCAAACGGGCAAACTCTTTAGCTATAATAGGCTTAGTAACCTCCTCAAATCGCGCGTCTGGCGATAGTTCAAATGTTAATGCTTCAGCTGTGGTCAGCGCTTTGGCATGTAATAATAAATTTTCAGGAAACACATAGCCATATTTGTAGCCAGCGGTGATCATGCTTAAATAGACCTTGGTAATCGAAACATCTTTTAAACGGCTTTTGTAAAAATCATCAGCTAACTTTTTGAAAACTTCATAAAACGCTTTTTCATTTGCATTCGGTAATTCTTTACACTGCTTTTTAAAATGATAAAAGGCCCGCTTTACATCATTTTGTACTACTGCTAACCAGTATAGAACAAACCTATTACGTTCTTCATTTGTTAATTCACCATACATTCCAAAATCAAGTAGTACGATTTTGCCATCTTCTTTAAAAAAAATATTTCCGGGATGAAGGTCTGCATGGAATAAACCATCTGATATAAACATTTTTAGCTCCATCTCAGCAAGCCTGACATTCAATTTATCTCTGATTTCCCGCGATAGTTTTTCTTTAACTTGTTTTAGTCGAAGACCAGAAACCTGCTCCATTATTAGCAGTTTTTCTGTACTGTATTCGGAATAAATCTTGGGGAACAAAATATCATCCCATCCTTTAAAATTATTCCTGAAACGTTCAATGATTTCACCTTCATGGGCAAAATCAAGTTCTTGTAATGTGTACCTTTTGAATTCTTTAAATCCATTATAAAGATTTGCTCTTTTTTCTTTTTTTGGAAAAAAGAATTTAAAAACGGCAAGGATCTCTTCTAATTTTTGCAAATCATTTAACACGTTTGATTTTACGTCTGGCCGTTGCACTTTTATGGCCACTTTCTCGCCTGACTTTAGAGCAGCGAAGTGAACTTGAGACAAAGACGCTGATGCGATTGGCTTTTCTTCAACAGACTGAAATATTTGTTGTATGGGTTGACCAATCTCATCTTCAATTATTTTTTCGGCTACCTTAAAATCAAAAGAAGGAACATTTTCCTGTAGTTTTTCAAGGGCTGTAATGTATTGCACCGACAATAAGTCTGAACGGGTACTTAATATTTGTCCAACTTTGATAAAAACAGGTCCTAATTCAAGTATATCCGATACAAATCGTTCAGGTATTATGGACTTATTTTTTTTCTGATCATTTAACCGCGAGAATTCCTTATAAGCTCTGTATTGCCTAATGCCTGTTCTTATTATTTTCCATTTCGTATTCATTGGTCTACTTAATAATTATTTTTTATACCCTTCAATAAAAGTTGCCACTATCGAACCAACATCAACCACTCATTCACTTAGTAAAACTATTTTACTTTTAACATGCTTGCATTAATAGCTACAACGATCGTGCTTACAGTCATTAATACTGCGCCTGCGGCAGGACTTAACAAAATTCCTTGTTTGTATAAAACTCCTGCCGCTAATGGTAGCGCTACAACGTTATAGCCAGTTGCCCAAACTAAGTTTTGTATCATTTTACGATATGTGGCTTTTCCAAATAAAATTAAACTTACAATGTCTTTGGGATTACTATTCACTAAAACAATGCCTGCGGTTTCTGCGGCTATGTCACTACCACTCCCCACGGCGATACCCACATTCGCAATTGCCAAAGCTGGCGCATCATTTACGCCATCACCCGTCATGGCCACAAACTCCCCTTTGCTTTGTAGTTCCTTTATCTTTTCTAATTTTTGATGAGGTAACACTTCTGCAATAAAACTATCCATGCCTAAAGTATCACTTACACTTTTAGCAACTCTATTGTTATCGCCTGTAAGCAATATGGACTTGATATGATTTTGTTTTAAGATTTTAATTGCCTCTGCTGATTCCGGACGTATTTCATCTGACAAAGCAATGTACCCTGCTAATTCATTATTGATAATTAGAAAAACTACAGTTTCCGTATCATTGGCGGTGAAACCATTCGGAGTAGTAATATTATTTTCTTTTAAATAGCCTGGGCTAACAACCAATATTTTTTTTCCTTCTACATTGGCTTCAACACCTTTACCAGTGATGGCATTAAAATTTTCGGTTGGTGGAATACTGATAGATAAGTCTTTTACTTTTTGCAATATGCCCGTTGCAATAGGATGTTCTGATTTTTGCTCTAAGGCAGAGGCTAACCGAATGATTTCATTTTCCGGAAGCTCACTTTTTAAAGAAATTATTTTTGATACTTGAAATTTCCCTACCGTTAGCGTTCCCGTTTTATCAAAGACTATGGTACTTATTCTTCTTGAATTTTCAAAAGCTGTCCTGTTCTTAATCAATAAACCATTTTTTGCCGATAAGGCTGTTGATTTTGCAACCACTAACGGCACGGCCAATCCTAAAGCATGGGGGCAACAAATAACGATAACCGTAACCATTCTTTCCATAGCAAACGCCAGGGATTGGCCTGTTAAATACCAATATAAAAACGTAGCAATACCGGCGACCAACGCAATAATGGTTAACCATTTTGCAGCCTTATCTGCCAGTAGCTGAGTGTTAGATTTTGATTTTTGTGCATCATCAACCAACTTTATTACCTGAGAAAGATAAGAATCTTTTGCAGCATGAAGTACAGTCACTTTAATAGAGCCGTTTCCATTAATGGCGCCTGCAATTACTTTATCTCCTTTTATTTTTTGTACTGGCTTCGATTCGCCAGTCAACATAGATTCATTCAAATAACTTTCTCCTTCAAGTATTACCCCATCGGCTGCAACTTTTTCGCCTGGCTTTACAAGAATTATATCGTTCTCTTTCAGGGTATCGGTCTTTACATCATGAACCATATCTGGCATAACCATGTGTGCATCAGAGGGCATCAACTGCACCAATAATTCTAATTCCTTTGATGCACCAGCAATGGATTTCATTTCGATCCAGTGACCTAAAAGCATGATGAGAATTAACGTGGCCAACTCCCAAAAGAAATCCATACCCTGCAAACCAAACACAATGGCAACGCTGTAGCTATAGGCAACTGTTATGGCAAAGCCAATCAAAAACATCATACCCGGATTCTTTGTTTTTATCTCATCAACCCATCCTTTTAAAAAGGGCCATCCGCCATAAAAAAATACTATTGAAGATAAAGCGAATAAAATATAAGGCGAACCCGTAAACTGCCAATTGACACCCATAAACTTTTGTATCATGGATGATAACAGAACAATTGGAACAGTAAGGACCAGCACAACATAAAACCTTCTTTTATAATCATCAATCATTGCATGATGATTATGGCCCTCCATACCCATTGGTGGATTGCTACCGTTGTGCATGTTTTCTGGATTCATTTTCGAATGATCCATTTTACTGTGATCCATTTCCATTATATCGTTTTGTTGCTTTTCCACTTTATTAACTTTATGTTTTTCAATGCTCATTTGTTAGTCTTTATGCAGACGGCTCAGGCCGCTGTCTCAATTCCCAGATAAAATTGCATTCGCGCTTACCATCTGCAATCCGTCCGCCTAGAAGACCACGGTCAAACGTCATTTCATCAGGCAAGTAAGAATTGAACATTGCGTTATCGATTTGGCAGACAATTGGTGTCATCTCCGGGATACCTACTGAAATAGCAAATTCATGGAACATGCATCGTGTGATCTTAATTTCAAAGCGTCTAGCCGAGCGCTCAACTACCTCCATCTTGTTCCACCGAACTAAGCCAGTGCGGTTATTTTCGATCTCCAATTCTGAAAAATTCAAAAAATTTCTTTCCTTATGAACAGTATCAAACTGTAAGTTCTGAGCGGCCGTGCCACCAGCCAAGAGCGCGACACGTAGTATTTCGAATGCTCTATGTTGGCCAATTTTTTTCTTGAGATTCAGATAGACCCAAGCGGGTAACGCTGCGAGATCAATCAATTCTTTTGGAAACTGTATGCCTATTGTCTTTTTGAACCGACTGACCGTGAGCTTGCACCGCATTAGAAAAAATCTCGGGAATCGCAGTTCTTGGCCAAGCAAGTGAAGCAAGAGCGGTGTTGTAACCTTCTTCATGTCGAATTCTGGAGCCAAGTTTTTTTTCATTTTGTATTGATTAAAATTTATGTTGATTTGCTCAAGGCCTTGACAAGAGGCGTCTTTCCACTTCTTGATTGTCTTAATTTTTCAATAATTTCAAATCGAATTATAGGATTATAAGCCCCTTGCTCTTGTAATCTTTTTGTCATTCTATCAGCAAGATTTTGCTCACTGTATTCGGGATGTGGGCCAACAATTGAAACAAGTATACTTGTTTTACTTTCTTGTGTTATCTGCCATCCACTAACCGGTGCAGGTTCAAGTATATCATGAAAAGTATCGGGCATAATAACTGCATCCTTGCCTCCCTCCCCTTCCAAATAGATTATGTCTTCCACTCTTCCCTGCATACTCGCAAGTATGGCAAATGGTTTTCCGCAGGAACATGTTATAGAGTTATCAGCAAGCATTACACGATCGCTGATTTCATACCGAATGAGTGGCACTGTTCGACTAAACAATACAGTAACGAGAAGCTTTTCTCCATATACTCCCGAAGGAACTGGTTTATTATTTCCGTCCACCACTTCAACAATTACTAAATCTTCACAAAGATGCATTCGATGATGAAGGCAGTCAGCTGCTAGCATCGCACTCTCGGTGGAGGCATAAGCGTTATATGGTTCTTTACCCCATGCATTCAGAATTATTTCACGAGCATCTGAAGTCAGAACTTCAGATGATGCAAATACCATCTTGGGCGAAATTTTCAATTCACCATTCAGTTGCTCTTTAGCCAATACTTTTGCGGTTTCGGCATAAGAGACAAGTATATCCGGTAGAAAAGTATTCAACTTGTCAACAATAGAACGGAGTGGTGTTGTTGAATCTAATCTTAATGTTGGTAGAATTGATGTATCAACCGACGCCCCCACAAGCAATGATTTGCACCAGGGTTGATTAGAACTTACCACTGCCATCCGAAGACGATTTAATAAGCCAATTTTAGCTCCAGCCCAATCGGTCGCACGTCCGTGAGAAGCAAGTCCCCACAACCATTCGTTACGATTAAACGCAAATATTCCCTTTAAACCTGTAGTGCCTGATGTGGTTGAAACAATATACTCTCCGTTGTATAGCAGCGGCGTATCAAGGCTTTCAACAAATTTTCTCAGGCTATCAATTTTTAATGTTGGATCTGTTACTATTTGATTCCAGTTCTCCATTAACTCCTGTTTTGTAAGCACAGGAAGTTCATGTAACGGTTTATCAAAAAGCCCTGCATGAAATCGTTGATAGAAAGAAGAATTTGCATAGGTATGCGTCCGTAATACTTTCAATTTTTCTGACTGATAATTCAACAGTCTTGCCCTTGTCCAGTTATCATGCTTACGCAATTTCCATCGAATAAATAGAAGGTTTATAAGACGGCTAAAAGGCAGACTTACGCTTGATCCTTGTTTTTTATTCACATGCATTTCTTTAATCTGTTTTTAGGCTATTGAGTTGGTAATTAATATTTGCGTCCCCTGTGAAAATGATAGAACCTCGTTATAGGGAATAATGACCGTACCCTCATTAATTTCAGGATTTTCATCTTCGCTGATATTTCGATATAATGTTGATGCTCCATGTATATTTCATTTATGAAGACGATATAGAATTAACGCAATTACCCAGGGCAATGAAAAGGTTAACAACACCCATTTAAAATCTGAATTGATTACAAAGTTCACAACCGTCATTGAACCTATTGAAGTAATTCCTGTTAAAGAAACAATACTAAATGATCCAGGCGTGCGATTGCGAAAGGATGTGAACGAAATAAAAACGGTCAACAATCCTGTTGTGAGAATGTAACTTCCCATTACCCAGAAAACTTTTGGAAGCCATTTTAAAAGACCAGGAATATTTTCATTCACGTTTTGCATTGTTGAACTCATGTAGCGTGTATCTTCAAGAAGTAAAGGCGGTCTGATAAAAAGGAAGTACAACCCCATCCCCACAAGAAGCAATCCTGATATTGATAAAACAATTGAGGAGTATGGTTTAAGATTCATAATAATCAAGTAAGGTTATTTTTCTATTGCATAATTCAAGACTTTGCAAACCAATTTGGCTATCATTAATTCTTCGTTGGTCTTAATAACTCGAACACATACCTTGCTGGTGTCTGACGAAATTATTGATTCATTCTTTTTGTTTCTCGTCTCATCTAATTCAATACCTAAAAATTGAAGGTCGCGACATATAGAATCACGAACTTCCGCATCATTCTCACCAATTCCCGCTGAAAATATTAATGTATCCAAACCACCAAGCACAGCTGCAAATGAGCCAATCCATTTTTTAGTTTGGTAGCAGAATAGTTCTATAGCTTCAGCAGCACGACTGTCTGTACCTTGGCATTTCATTAGATCTCGCATATCCGAACTTGTTTCGGAAATTCCTAAAAGACCGGACTCGTGATTGATAAGATGACTAAATTGTTTGGGACTAAGCTTTTCAACATGCATTAAGTACCACGCGACACCCGGGTCAAGGTCACCAGTACGTGTACCCATAAGCAATCCAGATGTTGGTGTAAAACCCATACTTGTATCAATACTTTTACCACCTTTTACTGCGGCAAGACTTGCACCATTACCAAGATGCGCTAAAATCAATTTGCCCTGCGCTGGCTCGCGGCCTGCCAGACGTTTATGTTCTTCAAGAAGATAGGCATAAGAAATTCCATGAAAACCATACCGTTGAACACCCAACGCATTATACCTGCGCGGTATGGACAAAAATTTTGCAACGCCTGGCATCGTCGTATGGAAAGAGGTGTCAAAACAAGCTATTTGTATTAATTCAGGATAACGTTTAGCAAATACTTCAATCAATTTAATTTCACCTGGCAAGTGCTCGGGGTCATAGCCACTAATGCCTTTCAACTCATCGAGTAAGTCAGAAGTAATTCGTATTGGTTCCGTATGTTTCATACCATGAACTATCCTGTGCCCGATAGCTTTCACTAAAGTAAAACCTTCTTGCTTTTCAAGCCAGTCTATCAGAAAATTCGCGGCAGCATTGTGATCAATAGCTTTTATCTTAACACTATTTTTTTTGTTAGAAACAGCATTATTAAAGTTGAGCATTGCGCTTTTCGTGCCAATACTTTCCACCTCACCATGAAATAATTGGGTCAGAGATTCTTCAATTTCATATAATGCGAACTTAATACTGGAAGAACCACCATTGATTGTAAGCACACACCTGTTAATTGACTTCTTCATTGTGTAGCATCTTAATGATCCCTCCCATTTCTTGTAAGCTAATTCTAATAAGTATCATGCCACTGAGAATGTGTGAATGATGAAACTAATTTTAAAAATTGTGTAACGCCTTCCAGAATTAAATGACGCAAGTTGAGTCAAGATAAAATATGATATAAATCATACTATTCGATGACACTTATCATGCTTAGAATGTAATGACTATACCAATTTTACTGTATACTAAATTTCAAATAAACTGAAGTCAATTTTATGAAAACAATAACAAAAATCTCATTTACAATACTTGGGTTTGCAATGCTTATTTTACTAACGCAATGCAGCAAGCCCACACCTGATACGCTTTGCAGCAATGTAGAGACGCGCGGAAAAATTATTTCAACATTGATGAATAACGAAGCCTATATGAATGAAGTCATGGATTCAATGAAGACAAAACATGCTGATGTAGTTTTAGCCACCGTGTTTGTTCTTACAAAAGGTGACAAAGGAATGCAAACAGAAATGGTGAATAACATGATGAGCATGAGTGAATCTGATACCACCATGTGCAAAATGATGATGGACAAAACCATGGCTATGTGCGATGCAGACCAATCCAAATGCAAAATGATGATGGGCTCAGTGCAGTCAAAGTCAAATGTTATGAAGTCAATGCAAGGCATGTGCGACATGAATAGCATGAATATAAAACCAAAGAAAGAAGATCATCTAAAACATTAGAAAATGCAGCGTTTTCCTTTTTTCGCCATTCCCTTGCGCTGGGGAAACTGATAAAAATCAGCTTTCAACCAGGCAAGTATCAATAGATCAAAATCAGTTTTTTACAGATTGCATAAATTTAAAACGAAAACTACTTATGAAAGCAAAATCAATTTTAATGCTAATGCTGATGATCATCGCATTTTCATTTGTAAACGCACAGGATTCTCCTAAAGGCAGAGAACTTCCTCCCAAGCACAGAGGCATGCATCCACGTCTTCAGGCTGACGGCACTGTGGTTGATGACAATGGTAAAACACTTGGCTCAATTAAAAACGGAAAAGTATGTGACGTAACAGGGGACGTAATCGGGGTAATTTCAGGACATGGAGATGTGACAACTGCTAGTGGGAAAGGCATCGGGAAAATCCAAAAAGACGGTAGCTATAAATCACTGAAAGGACATGTTGTAACAACCGATCCTGATGGCGTGGTAAAAGTGGCTGGAAAAGAAGTGGCGAAAGTTGAAGCTGGGTACAAAGATAAATCTCATGGATGCGC
>JBDTTT010000092.1:0-22386 GCA_039930485.1 Chryseolinea sp. | reverse complement strand
CGATTTATTAAATGAGAAAAGACTTTCGGTAAGTCATGGAAATAATGGAACAGAAAATTTTAGGTTATTGACAGGAATTCCAGACGGTAATCTATCGATCTCAGTTCAGGCAATCGACAATGCATTTCATACAGGGTCTATTTGTATGGGAGGGGGTGGTAGTTGTGCTTCTGTTGAGGTGAATTCATTATCAACCTGTCATCGCGAGGATGTTAGTCTAATATCTCCCCATGAAGTGTTGTGGTTTTCATTTGCCAATGGATTTGTAGGATCTGCCAGTGAATTCAAGTTTCAGGCAAATGAATCCGACACAGTATTTTTATTTGATCCTCAATTAATTCCTTCTGGTTGCGCTGCACTGAAAGCATGGACGATCAAGATTAAAGATGACACGACTAAGACGGAGTTGGCAACTCGCTTTGCTTGCGTAGGCTCTCAATTGAGTTTTGAAGTAGAGTCAGGTTGGAATATTGTGAAATGGAAAAGTGATTTAAGAGGCAATTTGGGAACGACTGAAAGTATAACCTACATAGTGTCAGAGAACGACACGGTTTCTGTCGCATTAAAAAATGTTGAAGGATGCACGATTCTTCGGAAGACAGCTGTTCGCATCAGTAAACCAGATTTGGTGCTTGCAGCTGATCAATATAAAATCATGAAGGGAGGATCGGTTACATTAGAGGTTAGCGGTGCTGATCATTATGAATGGTCGCCGTCAACGTTTCTGAATCAGAATAATATTTCCAATCCTACGGCAACCCCAACGGTTACTATTCAATACACAGTAACAGGTTATGATTCTATTAACTGTTCAAGCCAAGTTGTAGTTACAGTTACAGTTGAAGACAGTGGATTTGTACCCACGCTTTTTACCCCAAATGATGATGGTCAAAATGATGCATTAAAAATTTATGGATTAACCTCTGCTAAAGACTTTACTTTTTCAATTTATAATCGGGAAGGAAGCCTGGTATTTAAAACATCTGACTTAACAGAAGCTGTGCAAAGTGGTTGGGATGGATTAACAAATGGAAAAAGACAACCTGGAGGAGTTTATTTTTGGAAAGTGAAAGGTAGCGTGCCAACAGGAAAGAGAGTATTGCTGAATGGAAAAGAATCTGGATCAATCGTCCTTATTCGTTAACCGATGGCGGAGATGAGAATGCTTTTTATTGGATGCTTGTTACTTTCTTCAGCAGAGAAAAGTTATGCCCAGTATTTTCAATTCAGTCAGTATAATTTCACACCGCAGCGAGTCAACCCAGCGCAGGTTAGTACTTCCGACTATGCAACCGCTAGTTATGATTATCGCAATCAGGCGACCGGAAGTGATTTTAATTTAGCGAGTAACATCATCAATGTATCATACCCGTTTTTGGCAAGCAATGGAACGCTATGGTCGGGTATTGGATTATCCCTGATGGATGATCGATCTGGTCAGGCTGGAATTTTCAAGACGAAAGAGATTGCATTGTCGTATTCAATCACCGTTACATTGGCAAAAGGTCAAACGCTTTCACTTGGTGTGAAAGGTTTGTATCAATCGAGCAAAATAAGTTTAGATGGTTTGTATACAGGATCACAATATGTTGCCGATCGTGGATTTGATGAAACCATTTCGAACGGTGAAAATTTAAGTAGTGTGATCTATAATTACTTTACATTTAGTACCGGCTTGTATTGGCAACGTGTTGATAAGGAAGGTGACAAGATAGCATATTGGGGTATTTCATTTTTTGACTTCAATAAACCAGAAGATTCATATTTAACATCAACTAGTCAACTCAATTCAACAGGAGTCATGTCCCTTGGCTTTCGTTTGCTACATCAGGGTGATATTAGTTTTCTTCCCGAAGTTTTGTACACCCGCAATTCAAACCGGAATGTATTCAATGTTGGAGGAATAACGCGATATAAAATCAAACCGTATCCCAATCAAGGTTCAGCACATGTTGATTTGATCACTAAATATGTTGTTGGTCGATCTGGAATTATTGGGTTGCAATTTCATCAGGAAAAATTCTCTATTGGGATTAGTTATGATTTTCCTGTGATTGTTACAAACGTAGCGAACACCGGTGCCTTCGAAGTGGGACTTGAACTTAGAAGACTGGTTTTGCCTAAAGGAAAGAGGGAGCGCCAAGAACAACTTAAGAAGCAGCAAGAGCAAGCCAGGAAGAAACCTGCTGTAAATAATCAGACGAAGAATGTTATTAAGAAGCCGGTTCCAGCTACTGACTCATCGAAGGTAAAGCCAAATCCTGTGAAAGAAGATTTGAGTTCGCGGTTAAAACAAAAGCAAGACTCGGTAGTTGCCAATGCAAATGCAGGCAATATTCAGCATGAACCTTTAATCTTAGAGAAGGCAACTTTGCATTTTAATTTTGAGTTTAACAGCGCTGTTCTTGATGAAGCGGCTACAACTTACCTGAATGATTTAGCAAAAGCATTAGTTGATAATCCTGAACTGAAAATCGAACTGACAGGACATACCGATAATGTAGGTTCGGAGAAATTCAATTTGAAATTATCGATCTATAGAGCGCAGACCCTTAAAGACTACTTGATTGAAAAAGGTGTGGACGAAAAGAGAATCACTTCTGATGGAAAAGGAATGAGTGAACCACTCAATAAAAATCAAACACCGGAAGATCGTGCAAAGAACAGACGCGTTGAGTTAACTATCCTTTACGAGAATTGATTCTGATCTCTTTTAAATTGCTTCCATTCTTCTTCGCTGTTGATGTTCGTCAGGTATCGGTTATTTGGAACAGAAAGAATGGTTATCTCAGATTGTTTCAGAAAATCACGAGGACTGATTTTTTCTGAATGGTGAAATTTCTGTAAGCCATCCCAAGCCAATGGTTCCCAAAGAGTGAATAATGGTTCTGGATTTTTTCCATCTGAATCAAAGAAGCAAGTTGCTGTTTTAGATGGGTCACGGTGTTTGATAAGAAATTCAATGACTGCACCATCAATCAATGGCATATCAACTGGAATCGTAAGCCAAGCAACATCCTTATTGAATTGAAATGCACTTAATATTCCGTTCAATGGGCTATTGATTTGAAATTGATCAGGAAGTGGATTAAGCGTTTTAGGAATATCATTCGCGTTCTTGCACGATGTAAAGACTTGGCTGCAATATTTTCCTAATAGATCAAAGAGGTATTCGCGTTGGGGCTGTCCGTGATAATCGATGGATCCTTTGTCAAAACCCATCCTTGAACTTTTTCCACCAGCCAGAATTAATCCAAAGAGAACAGGGGATAAGGATTTTTGCTTAATGTTCTTCTCCATCAATAATTTCTTTTCCGCAGTGCGGACACTTTGTTGATTCTTTCTTTTGTGCATTTTGCATAGAAGAATAGAATCCAGAGGATAAAATACCTACAGGCAAAGCGAGAAAGCCTACGCCAGCAATGGCGAAGAGTCCGCTTAAGAATTTTCCAAGAGGTGTTATGGGCACCATATCACCGTAACTTACCGTGGTCAGCGTTGCAATTCCCCACCACATCGTTGCTGGTATGCTGCTAAATTTATCCGGCTGTGCATCACGTTCGGTATAAAACATAACAAACGAAATGATGACCAGAATAAAAAAGATAAAGAAAAAACTCAACAGTAATTGTTCCTTTCTTTCTTTCAAAACACGCTTAAAAATATCAAGTGCATGAAGATATCGGGCAATCTTAAACATACGAAACAATGCCATCAATCTGAATATCCGCAAGAAACGAAGGTCAATAATGAAGAAGCCGACATAGAACGGTAGAAATGCCAATAAGTCAATAATGGCAAGTGGTGATGTAATGTAATTTACCCTGCCCCGTATCGGATCGCTGTATTTCGAACTTTCAACAATGGAATAAACGCGTGCTATGTATTCTATTGTAAAGAAGAGCACAGAAAATTCCTCAAATGTTTTGAAGAAGCTAACATATTCCCTATCAATGTCTTTAACCGAGTCCAATACGATAGCGAGGATGTTAAGGAGAATAATTATTATTAATACAACTTCAAAAATTTGTTCAAGCACACCCCCCTTTTCATTGGGCGTAAGCGTTTGGTAAAGTCGTTTGCGAAATGTCATAGATTATACGCTACGTTTAAAATCTTTTTTGCCTCCGGTTTTCTCCATCAATTTTATTTCTTCTACAATGATATTATGGGATAGTGCTTTACACATATCATATACCGTTAATGCAGCAACGGATGCAGCGGTAAGGGCCTCCATTTCTACTCCGGTCTTCCCCGTTACAGTTGCTGTGCTATCAATAACAATCTTATTTTTCGAGACGTGAATTTTGATTCGACAATCTTCCAACCCCAAAGGATGACAGAATGGAATGAGGGATGATGTTTGTTTCGCACCCATTACACCTGCAATAATGGCCGTTTGAAATACAGGACCCTTTTTAGTGATGAGTTCGTTATCTTTAATCTGACGAAGAATGGTTGAGCCAACATTTACAATGGCTTGTGCTTTGGCAATTCGTTTGGTGATTTTTTTTTCAGAAACATCGACCATTGTCGGGTTGCCGGCTGGATCGATGTGTGTAAATTTCTTTTTAGTCATGTACCTTGGTGTTAAACAAAGTTATAAATAAATCACATGGTAAATGTAGCAGAAGCATCGGCAGTTGTATGGGCATCGTTATTTAAATCGCGTCCAAAGAGTGTTCAGATCGAAGAAGCAGTTGGCAGGGTGCTTGCCGAAAGAATAGTAGCAGATCGTGACTTCCCACCTTTCAATCGGGTATCCATGGATGGAATAGCGATTCAACATACATCATTTAAAGCTGGATCTGAATTCTTTGTTGAAGCCGTACAGGCAGCAGGTGAGCCCCAAAAGAAGTTGATGAATGTCAACCATTGTCTGGAGGTAATGACCGGTGCTATGTTGCCTGAAGGAACTGACACCGTAATTCGATATGAAGATGTAAAGATTGACAAGGACGTTGCGACCATTCAGATTGACGAGGTTTCTTTAGGCCATAACATTCATAGACAAGGACAAGATGCCCGCCAAAATGATGTGCTATTAGATTCTGGAATAGTGCTATCGCCAGCTGAGATTGCCCTGCTGGCTTCAGTCGGGAAAAATAAGGTCGAAGTTTTTTCATTGCCAAAAGCTGCAGTTGTTTCAAGTGGTGATGAATTGGTGCAAGTAAGTTCAACACCAGCGTCACATCAGATCAGGCGATCCAATACCTATGCACTTCAGGCTGCGATGAGATCAATGGAATGGGAGAGTGAATCGTTTCACTTGGCAGATCAAAAGGAAAGTATTGTCAAATCACTGCGCGAGATAGCAAAGAATTATGACGTCATCATTTTATCGGGAGGAGTATCAAAAGGGAAATTTGATTACATACCCGATGCGCTGGAAGAGATTGGTGTAAAGAAACTTTTTCATCAGGTTAATCAACGTCCAGGCAAGCCTTTCTGGTTTGGTGTTTCCGAAAATGGCAAAGTGGTTTTTGCATTGCCGGGAAATCCGGTTGCAACTTACATGTGTTTTTATAAGTACATCAAGCCCTGGTTGTTTAAAAGTTTAGGAGTAGAGATGTCTTCCATACAGGCAAACTTGGCCAGTGATTTTTCTTTCACACCTGCGCTTACCTATTTTCTACAAGTAGAAGTTAAATTCGAAAATGGAAAGTTGATGGCTTATCCCAATCAGGGTGGTGGCTCAGGAGACTTTGCCAATCTCAAGAATGTATCAGGCTTTTTAGAATTGCCTGCCGATCGATCTGAATTTAAAGCCGGAGAGGTGTTTCCCTATATTCCTTTCCGAAGTCTGTTTTGATTTTAGTATTTTACTATTCATAAAATTGATACATTTCATTTATCGAAGAGAAATAAAAGATGCATAACAGTACAGGACGCAGGGCCAGACAAATCAATTAAGCTTTAAAAATCATGACACCTATATCTCCAGAGATCGATGAAACTTCAAAAGTTCCGAAGTATCAGCAAGTAGCGGATATGATTATCTCAAGCATTGGCGGTGGCGCTGTGAAGGTAGGAGATAAAATTCCATCCATCAATCAAACCAGTGAAGAGTTCTTGCTTTCGCGGGACACAGTTGAGAAAGCTTATAAGAATTTACGAAGGAGAGGTATCATCACATCCGTTCGTGGAAAAGGTTTTTATGTAACGAGTACTTCGCGAAGTATTGAAAAGAGAATTCTCTTAGTCTTCAATAAGTTAAGTGATCACAAAAAAGCTATTTACAATTCATTCAAAAAGAAGTTAGGGGATTGGGGTAGTATCGATCTGCAAATACACCACTCCGATAATAAAATGTTAGAGAAGATTATCATTGAGAATCTGGGCAGATACGATTACTATGTTATCATGCCTCACTTGAAGGATGAAACAGGAAGTGTAAAGGATGCCATCAATAGAATACCAAAAGATAAGTTGTTTTTGCTCAATAAAGATTTAACAGGTATTAGTGGTTCGTACGGTTGTGTATACGAAGATTTTGAGTTGGATATTTTACACGCACTACGAAGTGGCATATCACGTATCAAGAAGTATAAGAAGCTGTTCTTAATTTTTCCAACTGAAAATTATTATTGCACCGGTATCCGCGATGGATTCATCCGGTTCTGCAATGAGAACAAATTGGGTTATGAGATTATTGACGGAGCCTTTCAACATGAAGTCAGGGCACGCGAACTCTATATTGTCATTGAAGAAACAGACTTAGTTGAGATTGTAAAAAATGCAACTTCAAAAAATCTATCCCTTGGAAAGTCAGTTGGCATTATTGCTTACAATGACTCGCCCTTCAAAGAAATATTAGCAGGAGGTATTGCTGTTTTAAGCACAGACTTTGAACGAATGGGAGCCGAGATTGCCGATATGATTCAAAATCGAAATCAACGGAAAGTGAAAAATCCATTCTCTTTAATATTGAGAAGTTCTGTCTAAAATCTATGAATTGATATGAATTACATACTTAAATCAACTTCCTTTAGTTTGATCAAAGATTGTGTAAGTCCCTGATTTTGAGTTGCAAAGGTCCCTCAAAAAATCGTTTACCCGCATTTGTTTCCAGCTTTTCCACCAAATTCTAACGGATATTTATCAATCCTTATAACTTTGTGCGCACAAAATCGTCCCTATGCTATTGGATTTTGAAAAGCCTATCGCTGAATTAGAAGCGAAACTAGATGAAATGAAGCACTTGGCCAGCGACAGTGATAAAGAAGTAAAAGCAGCGGTTAAGGCTCTGGAGAAGAAAATTCACGAACTCAAGAGAGATACGTTTGACAATCTTACCGGATGGCAGCGTGTTCAACTTTCCCGCCATCCTGAGCGCCCATATACCTTAGATTACATTTACGAAATCACTTCCGATTTTATTGAACTCCATGGCGATCGTACCGTTGCTGATGATAAAGCAATGATTGGTGGTTTGGGTACTATAGATGGCCAAACGTTTATGCTCATCGGTCAACAAAAAGGACGCAATACCAAGCAGCGCCAAATGCGCAATTTTGGTATGGCGAACCCGGAAGGTTATCGCAAGGCATTGCGCCTGATGAAGATAGCGGAGAAATTTAATAAGCCAATTGTTACTATCATCGATACGCCTGGTGCATTTCCTGGTCTTGAAGCAGAAGAACGCGGACAAGGTGAAGCCATTGCACGAAATCTGAAGGAGATGTTCATGCTGAAGGTTCCGGTTATCTGTATTGTAATTGGTGAAGGTGCTTCTGGTGGTGCGTTGGGTATTGCCATTGGCGACCAGGTATTGATGTTGGAGAATACGTGGTACTCTGTTATTTCTCCTGAGTCATGTTCTTCCATTTTATGGAGAAGCTGGGATTATAAAGAACAAGCCGCTGAAGTGTTGAAGCTTACAGCAAAAGATATGTTATCTCTAAAACTCATTGATGGTATTGTGAAAGAACCACTCGGTGGAGCGCATACCGATGTGAAATGGATGGCAAGCGAAATCAAGAAAACAATTCTTGAGAAAACAGCTGAGTTATTAAAGTTAACACCCGCTCAGCGCATTGAACAACGCATTGAGAAATTCTGCGCAATGGGCGTAGTGAAAGAATGATAATGGACGTCAAGTGTTAAGCATTGATTATAAAATTAAAGACCGCATACCTGCGGTTTTTTTTATTTGTAGCTAACTTTAAACTCGAAACATAAACGATGAAACTTCATACAATCAATACTGGCTTTTTCAAACTCGATGGTGGCGCCATGTTTGGAGTTGTCCCCAAATCGATTTGGCAAAAATCAAATCCTGCTGATGAAAACAATTTATGTAATTGGGCCATGCGCTGTTTGCTGATTGAAGATGGAAAGAAACTGATATTGATTGATAATGGCATTGGCAACAAGCAAGGAGAAAAATTTCTGAGTCATTATTATCTTAATGGAGATGATAGTCTAACGAAGTCGTTGAACTCTGCTGGGTTTTCTGAAGATGACGTCACCGATATGTTTTTAACGCATCTTCATTTTGATCATTGTGGAGGAGGAGTTAAGATCGAGAATGAAAAAACAGCACTTACTTTTAAGAATGCTACTTATTGGTCGAACGAAGATCATTGGCAATGGGCAACTCAACCCAACGCGCGCGAGAAGGCTAGTTTTCTGAAAGAAAATATTTTACCAATGAAGGAAAGTGGTCAATTGAAATTTACAAATGCAGCATTACTATCAGAATTTTCACAGTTTGATATTTTTTATGCATCCGGGCACACCGATAAAATGATGATTCCGAAGATTAAGTATAAAGACAAGGTAATTTGTTTTATGGCCGATCTTCTTCCTTCTGTTGGACATATTCCACTTCCTTATGTAATGGGTTATGACACGCGCCCATTAATTACGATTCAGGAGAAAGAACAATTTCTGAATGAGGCTGCCGACAATGGATACGTCCTTCTCTTAGAACATGATTCGCAAAATGAATGTTGTACTGTGAAACGAACAGAGAAAGGTGTTCGATTAGATCGTGCTTTTGGTCTTAGTGAAATTTTATAAAGCATCATTTTACCTAACGAACCATATACTTAGTGTCTTCTTTGTGCCTTCGAGTCTTTGTGGCAAAAGAGAATTCAGCCACGAAGACATAAGGTCACTATGGTTCATGAAGAATACGAAATGATTTACATGGAGTCAGATTTTAATAGAATATAAAATGAAAATTGGTTTAGTGTTATCCGGTGGAGGAGCGAGAGGTATCTCACATATTGGTGTGATAAAAGCTTTACAGGAATTTGGTGTAAAGGTTGATTGTGTTGCCGGAACAAGTGCAGGGTCAATTGTGGGTTCTCTGTACGCTTATGGGTATGAACCTGATAGAATTCTTGAGATCATTTTAGCGTCCAGTTTCTTTAAGTCGCTGCGCCCAGCCTGGACATGGACCGGACTTCTTAGTCTCGATGGACTTCGCGATATATTACTGAAGCACATGCCGGAAAATAGTTTTGAATCGTTGAAGAAACCAATGATTGTTGCTGTAACCAATATTAAAAAAGGTAAATCGGAATACTTCTCATCAGGAGAATTGGTTCCCACTATATTGGCTTCAAGTTGTGTGCCTGCTGTTTTTAATCCAATTAAGTTTAAAGGTAATTTATATGTTGATGGAGGGGTTCTGGATAATCTTCCAGCGCAGATCATTCGCCAGCAGTGCGATTTTTTAATTGGCTCGAATTGCAATTATCTGAATGAAGATTTTGATGTTAAAAATTTGCGATCAGTTATCGAGCGTAGTTTGATGATGGGCATCGATGCGAACACAGGTAATAATAAAAAGCTATGCGATGTATTGATCGATCCACCACCAGTAGGTAGGGTAAGTGGCTTTGATGTAAGTAAAGCGAAAGAACTATTCGAAATAGGATATCAGTTTACGAAGCAGAATTTTAAGGCAGACGATTTTAAATTGAAACCTTAATAATCTGAATCAGCATCACCAATCAACAGAGAAAACTCATCAACGAATTAAGCCATGAGCACATTGAGTTTCAAAGAGCAAATCCTTCAGGGTATTCCAAACGAACTACCGCATATAAAGTCGTATGACTCATCCATCAGTCATGCGCCAAAAAGGAAGGATATATTATCAAGTGATGAAAAAAAGTTAGCAGTTCGAAATGCGCTTCGCTATTTTCTTCCGAGGCATCATGAAACTCTTGCGCCTGAATTTTATGATGAGCTTAATACTTATGGGCGAATCTACATGTATCGCTTCCGTCCTGAGTATGAAATGTTCGCAAGACCAATAACGGAATACCCAGCGAAATGTCAGCATGCTGCTGCTGTCATGTTGATGATTCAGAACAATCTTGATCCAGCTGTAGCCCAACATCCACACGAGCTGATTACTTATGGAGGAAATGGAGCAGTGTTTCAAAACTGGGCGCAATACCTACTCACCATGCAATATCTGTCTCGTTTAACAGAAGAGCAGACGCTACATATGTATTCAGGTCACCCAATGGGTTTGTTTCCTTCATCGAAAGAAGCACCACGCGTTGTCGTTACCAATGGCATGATGATTCCGAATTATTCCAAACAAGATGATTGGGAGAAATATAATGCGCTTGGTGTTACGCAGTATGGACAAATGACCGCGGGTTCTTATATGTATATCGGACCACAAGGAATTGTTCATGGAACTGCGATTACTGTTTTAAATGCCGGAAGAAAAATCAGCAAAGCAGGAGAGGGGCTAGCTGGAAAACTTTTTGTTACCTCCGGACTTGGTGGAATGAGTGGTGCCCAACCCAAAGCAGGAAATATTGCAGGCTGCATAACCGTTGCTGCAGAAATAAACCCGAAGGCGGCACACAAACGATTTGATCAGGGCTGGGTGGATGAAATCATTAGTGATATCAATTCATTAGTTGAACGAATAAAAAAAGCTAAAGCAAATAGTGAAGTTGTATCGATTGCCTTTGTTGGGAATATTGTGGACGTGTGGGAGAAATTGGATGAAGAAAAAATTCTGGTGGATCTTGGTTCCGATCAAACCTCTCTTCATAATCCATGGGCGGGCGGATATTATCCGGTTGGATTAAATCTTGAAGAATCTAATAAGTTGATGGCAAGTGATTCTGATAAATTTAAATCAGAAGTTTATCGGTCATTGAAGCGTCAGGCTTCAGCGATCAATAAGCACACAGCAAGAGGTACATACTTCTTTGACTATGGAAATGCTTTTCTATTGGAAGCTTCGCGTGCAGGTGCAGATGTAATGGCTGCAGATGGGATTAATTTTAAATACCCGTCCTACGTTCAGGATATTATGGGGCCAATGTGTTTTGATTTTGGATTTGGTCCTTTTCGTTGGGTGTGCACTTCGGGCAAAGACACGGATTTAGATTTTACAGACCATCTCGCAAAAGATGTACTAGAAGAAATTTCAAAGACTGCACCACAGGAAATTCAATCGCAATTGAATGATAATATTCAGTGGATCAAACAGGCAAAGAGCAACCGACTTGTTGTGGGTTCAAAGGCCAGGATATTATATGCAGATGCCGAAGGAAGAATGAAAATCGCGGAAGCGTTTAACAAAGCGGTTGGAGAAGGAAAGATTGGACCTGTCGTGCTAGGTAGGGATCATCATGATGTTTCCGGAACAGATAGTCCGTATCGTGAGACTTCCAACATTTATGATGGATCAAGATATACTGCTGACATGGCGATCCATAATGTGATTGGCGATTCGTTTCGCGGAGCTACTTGGGTTTCTATTCACAATGGAGGAGGTGTAGGTTGGGGAGAAGTAATGAATGGGGGATTTGGTATGTTGCTTGATGGAGGCGCAGACGCTGATCGGAAGCTGAAGAACATGCTTCACTTTGATGTGAACAATGGCATTGCACGAAGAGCCTGGGCCCGAAACGATAATGCGTTATTAGCCATCAAGCGTGAAATGAATTCAACAAAAGACCTTCAGGTAACGTTACCTAATGCGGTAAGTGATTCAATTTTAAATCGGTTATAAACTGCAAATGGATTTAAATTTGAAGGATTATCAATTGCCTACGTAATACTAAAAATAAATCGGCCTCGTTTTTGATAAAGTAATTCCAAACAAACTCAATCTCTTATGAACTTATTTAAAAAAGTAGTGCTGGCAGCTTTCCTCATCGCTATCAGCTCTGGTGCATTTGCCCAAGCGCAATTCTCTGTTGGTCTAAAGGGTGGACTAAACTTTGCTAACCTTGATGTCACAAGCGTAAGTAATACTTACAACAATAGAACGGGATATCATGCCGGAGCTTTTGCCCTGCTTAAGTTTGCTAAAATTGGAGTCCAACCCGAGTTGATTTTTTCTCAGCAAGGATCCACGGTTAAGGTTAACGGTGACGATGTAAAGTCTAATTTTAGTTACATGAATATTCCAATCATGATAAAACTGTATACTGTTGCCGGAATTAACTTGCAAGCTGGTCCTCAGTTTGGATTTCTAATGAACGATCCGGTGGTGGTAAATAATAATCAAGAGATTGAGGGTGCTGTAAAGAAATCCGACATCAGCCTTAGCATGGGCTTGGGTTGGGATTTACCTTTTGGTTTAACAATCGATGGACGTTATAACCTCGGCCTTCAAAACGTAAGCGATAATTCTTCATTCGATATTAAGAATCAGGTATTTCAGGTTTCTGTCGGATTTAAGCTGATAAAACTTGGAGGTAAGTAGCAGTACTTAAACACGAGGTACAAATTACGAAGTACGATTATTTGTACCTCGTAATTTGTACCTTTTAATAATCTGTTACGAGTTCGAACTGTTCTTTCGCTGAGTCGATCACTTTTCCATCCTCACATTTCAATACACGGTAAGGGAATTTTTTAATAAGTCCATAGCTGTGTGTCGCCATCAAAACTGCAGTACCACTTTTATTGATCTGCTGAAAAATCCGCATGATGCCATGCGATACTTCTGGATCTAAATTTCCAGTAGGTTCATCAGCTAATAATATTTGAGGTTCGTTGAGTAGTGCACGAGCAATGACTACGCGTTGCTGCTCGCCCCCGGAAAGTTGATGGGGCATTTTCTTTTCGACTGAACCAAGACCAACCTGCATCAATACATCGCTTAGTCGTGCACGCATCTTTCCATTATCACTCCAACCCGTTGCCTTCATTACGAACATCAGGTTTTCATCAACCGATCGATCAGGAAATAATTGAAAGTCCTGAAAAATGATGCCGAGCTTTCTGCGCAACAATGGAACTTCTGAATTTTTTATTCCCCGAATATTAAATCCAGAGACCTGAATGTCGCCCAGACGCAAATTCAGGTCAGCATAAAGTGTTTTAAGCAAAGAGGATTTCCCTGAACCCGTGCGCCCAACAAGGTAAACAAATTCACCTTTTTCAATATCAAAGGAAATATCTCCCAGCACCGTATTATGGTCCTGAAAAATACTAGCCTCTTTTACTCTAACAACAGGATCAGTAGAAAACATTTCGGAGTTATTAATGGCCATGATGATTAATCGTTATGTGAGCGAACTCACTTGCAACGTTTAACCATTCACCTTCTTGTGATCTGCTAAGAATTTCGCTAGACCACTTTCGGTGAGTGGATGATTCAAAAGACCAGTGATTACATTCAAAGGACATGTAGCAACATCCGCTCCGATTTCAGCGCATTGAATTAAATGAACTGTATTACGAACAGACGCTGCAAGAATTTCAGTGTCGAATCCGTAGTTGTCATAGATCAAACGGATTTGAGCAATGAGGTCCATACCTTCCAATCCAATATCATCTAAACGACCAATGAATGGCGACATGTAATTTGCTCCAGCTTTAGCAGCCAACAATGCCTGACCTGCAGAAAATATTAATGTGCAGTTGGTACGAATACCTTCGCTACTGAATTTCTTCAATGCCTTCACGCCATCTTTAATCATCGGAATTTTCACGACAATCTTATCATCAATTTTAGCAAGCTCATAGCCTTCACGGATCATACCTTCAAAATCGGTTGAGATCACTTCGGCACTCACATTATTGTCTACAATGTTACAGATAGCTTTGTAGTGAGCCTTTATATTCTCGGCACCTTTAATACCTTCTTTTGCCATGAGGGAAGGATTGGTGGTTACCCCATCCAATACTCCTAAGTCGTAAGCTTCCTTAATTTCATTCAGGTTTCCGGTGTCGATAAAGAATTTCATTGATTTATTCGGTTTGGTTATAAAATTTCAAGGGCGAAGTTAAGCATCATTTATAGAAGTGCATAGAATTAAGTTATCAGTTTCCAGTTGCCAGTTACCGGTAACCTGAAACCTATCAGATCTCCCTGGTTTTCTACCTTGACTACGATTATTAATCTCTCAATCCTCGGCCAATGACTGCCAATCCAAAAACTGCCAGTATATTTGCGCCCTTGTTCTAAAATTAAATTACTATGGCGCTTCAGTGTGGAATTGTTGGACTACCCAACGTTGGAAAATCAACCCTTTTTAATTCGATTTCTAATAATAAGGCCGAAGCGGCCAATTTCCCATTTTGTACCATAGAGCCAAATGTTGGGGTAATTACGGTACCCGATCCTCGATTGAAAATATTAGAAGCGTTAGTTAACCCTCAGAGAGTATTGCCTACAACGATTGAGTTTGTGGACATTGCCGGATTGGTAAAAGGTGCCAGCAAGGGTGAAGGGTTAGGGAATCAGTTCTTAGCCAACATCCGCGAAGTCAACGCGATTGTTCATGTTATTCGGTGTTTTGATAATGATAATATCGTCCATGTTGATGGTCGTGTAAACCCCGTAGCCGATAAAGAGATTATTGATACGGAACTTCAATTGAGAGACCTGGATTCAGTTGAAAAGAAATTAAGTAAAGTAGAGCGTGCAGCTAAAAGTGGAGATGTTAAAGCGAAGAAGGAAGTAACTGTTCTTCAGAGATATAAGGAGGCATTATTAGCAGGAAAGAGTGCTCGTACTGTTCAAGCTGATGAGGAAGAAAAGCAGGCTGTGGCCGATCTTCAATTGTTAACTGCAAAGCCTGTTATCTACATTGCCAACGTTGATGAAGCATCTATTCATACCGGAAATAAATATGTTGACGCACTAAAGGAGTTAGTGAAGAATGAGAATGCAGAAGTAGTAATGATCAGTGCTGCTATTGAGGCTCAGATTGCCGAGTTGGAAAGTATGGAAGATAGACAAGTATTCCTACAAGAATACGGTTTAGAGGAGTCTGGCCTAAATAAGTTACTAAGAGCATCCTACCATTTGCTTGACCTGATTACCTATTTCACAGCCGGAGAGAAGGAAGTTAGGGCTTGGCCTATCGTAAAAGGATGGACTGCCCCTCAGGCGGCAGGTGTTATCCATACGGACTTCGAAAAAGGCTTTATTCGGGCTGAAGTGATTAAGTTAGCTGATTATCAGCAGTATAAGACTGAACAGGGTTGCAAGGAAGCTGGAAAGATAGCTGTTGAGGGGAAAGCATATATAGTAGAGGACGGAGATATCATGCATTTCCGATTTAATGTTTAAAGATTCCTTTCATTTCAGTAGAACCTTTATTTTTTTTTCTTAGTTTTATAAACTGCTCATATTCAATAATAAGCGGGCTTTTTGTATTCGTATAGTTTAACCCTCATTAAATTTTTTTTGGGTTTTGAGAACAAGAATAATTTTTTCACTGAAGAACCGGGGTGCCTACGTTCCTTTTCATCATCAATACCTATTGGCCCAGGTCATTAGAGGCTTGCTTGTGTTTGGTCCCGATAAACGTTACCTCGATTTTACTGAATATAACTTCTCTGGTCTTAAAGGTCAGACGAAAATTAGCCGCAAAGGACTTCATTACTTTTCATCGAAAGTAACCTTGGTCTTTGCTTGTACGGATAAAACATTTCTCGACTACTTTTTGGCCAGACTCTTTGAGCTGAAAGAGGTAATGGTAGGTAATCTAAACTTACAGCCTGAAAGTTTTGAGACGGAGGAGCTATCACAAATTGGGGATGAGAGTCGGTTTCTTTGCATATCACCAATCGTGGTAATTCGTGCGGCCTTCAATGACGAAAGCTGCAAGAAATTTGTGCCCCCTGAGAATGATGAGTTTTCTGATTTGCTTTATGAGTCCACCATCTCGCGTATGGAGGCAACAGGAAAATATACAGCCGAACAGATTACTTCTTTCTATAAGTTTCAATTGCTTGCCGATCACGATTACATTCAACGCATTCAGGCATCGCATAAAAAGTTTGCCCGCATTTATCCGTTATATGATCACGATGTGAAATTTGAAGTGCGTGGATATACTTTCCCATTTACACTCTATGCTGCCAAAGAAGTGCAGCAATTTGTTTATGAAAATGGTCTTGGCTATTTCACACACAAAGGCTTCGGTATGTTGGATGTGGCCAACAACGATTCTATTCAACGCGCCACTGAACACGAAATGGTTTACGCTTAGCGAGCGCTCTTTGCTAAAGGCACGTACCCTACTAGTAAATCTGCATTAGGTCGAAGTGCCCTGTAGTAAACAAAGACTTCATAGAAATTTTCAGTTTGAAAATGTGTTCCCTCAAAATAGTATGGAGCAACGGTGGTTGACTTTGTTACATATTGATAATCGTACAATCCTTGCTTCAGTAAAACTCTTGCCGTATAACTTTCTATTGCTGAATCATACCTCATTTTACTCTCTTGATTCAGGTTCCATGAATTGAAGGCTCCAGTTACAAAAACATCAGTGTTTTTGAGTTGAGGAGATGATAAGGAGAAATTAACGTAAGCATAGTTGGTAAAGGGGAGTTGTCTATAATCGTAATTGTCAATAGTATATCCACCATTTTGATCTAAATAAACAGCATACGGAAACCCATTCCGGCTTCGATCACGATCGATATAGACTTCATAAGGCTTACGGGTTTTACTAACCCGCGCTACATACCTTCCTGGGGAGTTGAGTGATCGTAAATCAAAATATCGAAATTCATTTCCGGCCTTAAACATCATGGCATCATCGAAGTAACGGTAATCCAATTCTTTTTCATAATCGCGGATAAAGCTTGGTCTCATGTCCACGATCATATTATCCCATCGTTGATTTTGACGCATATTAACATGAACATCTACAAGAGGATTAGTAATGTAGAGACTGCTGTGGTTTATGGTAAAATTGATTTGTTGATTTAGGTCGGCCATGTTGCTGGGACCAATCAGGTTAGCATCTCTTTTAAAAGCCACACTGGTTTGGTACACCATAAATCGTCTACTAAGAATAATATCTTCCTTATTGCCCGTTCGATAGACAACTACAACATAGTTACCCGGAAGTTTAACAGCTGGAATGTTATACCAATAATGTCCATATGGAATATGAGTATCAATAGACGGCTCATAGTTGTTGATGGGAAACTCATTGTAGTCCACCATAAAATCAAGATCCTGAAGGCTCGACTTAGACCAATCAAAATTGCAATGAACAAGCCTGGCCAAGTAGGTATCCCGATCACTTTTCAAGTCGTCAAAAGAGAGCATTAAATTCCATTGCCCTAAAGAAGTCACGGCTGGAAGTGTTGGACTGCCAACCGGATTTAATTGTACGGTCCTTATTTGAGGCTCATAAACCTGATCAATCAATTGCAATGCTTTTGGATTGCCTTCTGAATTAGTTGAACTTTGTGTAAGAGGAACGCATGCGGTTGCGCATACTAAAACGAAAATAAAACAGGTGTACTTCATAGCGCGTTAAAGATAGAAACCATTTCCAACCTTTGTATTCAACAGCGTGTCTAAAATGCAAAATGGCCGCATAATCGGGTTCATGCTCAGCGAAACGGAGCTAATAGAAGGATGTATCAAAAATGACAGAACCACTCAACAGGCTTTGTATGACTCGTATTGCCGAAAAATGATGGTGGTTTGTTTGCGCTATTCAAAGGGAATAGATGAAGCAGAAGACATTTTACAGGAAGGATTTGTAAAGGTATTTCAGGCTATAAAAGGGTTTCGCCATGAAGCCAAACTTGAGACTTGGATTACACGCATCATGGTGAATACAGCCCTGAATGCGCAGCGCAAGAAAATGTATTTATACCCAATGGTCGATGTAGAAGACCTTCATTTACCTGAACAAGAAATAAGCCTATCGGGAATTCACTTCAAACAATTGTTGGAACTTATCCAATCTCTTCCTCAAGGATGCCAGGTCGTTTTCAACATGTTTGCTATTGAAGGATATAGTCATAAAGAAATTGCAGAGTTGCTGGGCATTTCGGAGGGCACATCAAAATCACAATTCGCACGGGCGAAAAGTTTATTGCAACAAAAATTATTGAAGGAATCAACGTATTACGAACGCTATGGAGAGGGGAGAATTTAACGATTTAATGAAGGACGCTTTTAAAGATGCCGAGGCAACGCCATCTGAAAATGTTTGGACGAACATTGAGTTGGATTTGGAGAAGGCAGAAGGAGGCGACATCCGAAGAAGATTGTTCTACTATAAACTGGTAGCAGCAGCTTCTGTAATTTTTGCATTGAGTGTTGGTGTTGCTTCAGTCTATGTATTAAACAAATCATCCCGTTTTGAAAGCCAGCAATCACTGTCGAAAAATTCTCAAACGGATATTGCTACTGAAAATCAAACCAACAAGGTAGATGCGCCAAGTGTAATGAATGGATCCAATTCTATTCAAGGTGTTGATAACAAGAATAGTAAAGAAGCTTTAGGGAGTGAACTAAATAGCAATGTTAATCATAATGAGGCGCAGAGAGAACAAGCTGAATTAAATGATAAAGGCGAAATAGAAAATCATTCAGTTCAATCTTCCAAATCAATTGCAACGAATCAGAAATCATTAACAGGTAACCATTTCAATTCCTTTGCCGCAGCTACATTACCTAAAGGCAACGATCAAGTAGCAAATCAAAAGATGGATAGAATTATCGATGATAGTCAAATGTATTCTCAGTCTGATTTAATTCAAACTGCTTCTGTTCCCGGGTTTCCAAGAAAGCAAAAGCCTGCGAATGTCAAATTCGATGGGTCTGACGTAAAGCCTGATGCAGGTGCACTTTTACTTGCACAACTTGCAGAAAAGGAGATGGCTCTTCAGGCAGAGGACAAGAAAAAAGAAGTTCGATCTGAACGCCTTTGGACTTCCGTTGGATTTGCTGCCGGAGCATTTAGTTCAACTAACTCTAGTGTTTCACCTACAGCCTCATTATATGCTCAAAATAATACTACGGCCAGTCAGCAAACAAAAGCATCGGGCTCAACATATTCTGCCGGAATCAATCTTGGTGCAAAGATTGCCAAGCGATGGGTGTTGCAAGGCGGATTAAACTACTTGACTCAGACTTCTGATTATACAGCTAACTCAGCATTTATATCACCCGACTTTCAATCTTTTAAAGTAGCATCCTCTTCGTTGCTGAATGATGCTATGTCAGGTCGTGTGGTCCAAACTGCTGACTATCAAGTAAATAATACACTTCAATTTGTTAGTGTGCCACTTCAGGCGGGTTATATTCTTGTTAATAAAAAAGTGGTTGTTCAGTTAAACTCGGGGGTGTCGACTGATTTATTTCTTCAAAATACATTAACACCTCAAAATAGCAGTCTGGAAAAAACAACTCAGGAAAGTGGATCGGATTCTCCTTACAGAACCGTAAATTTTAGTGGATTAGTAGGAACAGAAATAAGCTACAAATTCGGAGAGCATTATCGATTGGCATTGAATCCTGGCGTGCGCTATCCTTTTAACTCCATCTATAAATCGGATGTCGGCTTATCTTCGTCACCCCTTACTTTTGATGTTGGACTTAGATTCCGATATATATTTCACTAGCCTTTAATCGTTATACAGAATAGTTACGCTTAAGTTATTTACAATGAAGCTATTCATTCGTGTCTCTCAGAAAAGATTATTAATCTCTGTTTATGCATTGATGTTCTTGATTATACTATTGGGGATGAGTATAATACTAGAGCAGTTTGATTGGTTTTAAAATTAAACCAGGGAGTCAATCTCAACGGCTAACGCTTCCCATTTTATGGTAACGTCTTTCAACTCTTTTTCGATTTTCTTTTGGTCGAATTGAATTTTTTTGATCTTCTCAAAATCACCAAAAACCTCCGGCTTGGTCATTTGTAATTCATGTTCAGCTTTTTGTGCTTCAAGTTTTGCCAATTGATCTTCTACTTTTTTCAACTCCTTCTCCAATGATTTCAATTTGCTATCATTGTTAGGAACTACTGGGGCAGCAGGCTCTTGAACTTTCTTTATAGGCTTAACCGGTTCTACCTTAGCAGCAACACCATTGGCTTCATTTTTCTTGCGCCAGTATTCATACTCATCGAATGTTCCCGGATATTCTTTAATCTGTTTGTCTTCGATGTACCAGATCTTATTGGCAATCTGACTTACAAAGTGACGGTTGTGTGATACAACAATAAAACTACCTGCGTACTGCTGCAGCGCCTGGATCAGAATATTTTCAGAAATAAAATCCAAGTGGTTGGTTGGCTCATCAAGCATGAGGAAGTTTGCTTCGGAGATCAAAGTCTTGGCCAATGCCACGCGTGATTTCTCTCCACCGGAAAGAACCTTGATTTTCTTGAACGCTTCTTCATCGGAAAACAAGAAGCAACCCAATACATTCCGAAGTTCTTGTTCTGTTTTGCCAGAACCGGCTTGTTTCATCTCCTCCAATATTTCATTCTCTACGTGAAGCGATTCTAATTGATGCTGCGCATAGAAGGCTTGAATTACATTATAGCCCAATGTGCGTTCACCTTGTATTGTTTCTGTTCCTGAAATAATGCGAAGTAAAGTTGATTTACCTTTTCCGTTTGCACCAATCAATGCGATTTTATCTCCGCGTTCTAAATTGATGGAAGTATGTTTTAAGATTTCAACATCACCGTATGATTTTGAAACATCTTTCAGACTGATAATGTAACGACCCGGTTGCTGTTTAAAATTAAATCGAAAATTAACAGCAGCAGTATCATCTACTACTTCTTCAATCAGATCTAACCGGTCTAATGCTTTTACGCGCGATTGTACAAGCTTGCTTTTAGAGGCTGTGGCACGAAAACGTTCGATAAAGCGCTCAGTCTGTTTTATTTTGGCCTGCTGATTTTCATATGCACCGTTTTGGATTTCCATACGCACTTCTTTCTCTTGCTGATAGAAAGAATAATTTCCTTCATACGAAATGAGTTGTCCTTGTGTAACCTCAACTACTTTGGTCACAACATTGTCTAGGAATATCCGATCATGAGAAACGATGATTATGGCGCCATCATAATTGCGCAGATAGTTTTCCACCCATTCGATAGACGGAAGGTCCAAGTGGTTGGTAGGTTCATCCATCATCAATAATGAAGGCTTTTCTAAAAGAAGCTTTGCCAACATTACACGCATGCGCCAACCTCCGGAAAACGTTTTGAGTGGTCGATGTAAGTCTTCTGTCTTAAACCCAATACCTTCTAATATTTCTTCGGCTTTCGACTGGACGGTATAACCATCCATGTGCTCGTACTTTTCCTGAAGCTTTGAAAGTTTATCTACCAGATCTTCAGAATATTCCGTTTCCAGTTTGTGAATAACGGCCTCCATCTGGCGTTCAATGTCCACTACCTCCCTGAAAGCGGTCATGGCCACCTCTAATATAGAGTCCTCGGTTTGAAAGGAGAGCAGATCCTGGTTCAGGAAGCCAATTGAGCACTCGTTACTCATGCTTATTGAGCCGCCATCAATCTTGTATTCTCCATTGATAATTTTCAATAAAGTCGATTTACCCCTTCCATTCAGTCCAATAAGGCCTATTTTGTCCTTTGGTTTGATAAACATGTTGGCATTTTCGTACAAAGCACGGCCTCCAATGAAATAAGAGAGATTGGTAATCGAAATCATGCGGCAAAATTACGAAGGAAAAGCAGATTTTGAGGAAATAGTTAAGCCGCCTGTAGAATTGATATGTAATGTAAAACCAAAAGGATTTAATTTTAATGTAAAGTGTAAATCAACGCCTACATGAAAAAATTGAGAATTCTTCCAATCGTGCTGCTTGCCCTTGCATTGGGGTGCAGCAATTCCAGTACAACTGATAATACCAATACAAATCCAACATCCGGAACAGATGGAGGTGAGCCTGCTCTTACAGATTATTACAAAACACTTCCTTTGGATAAGATCAAGCTACCTGCAGGTTTTACCATTGATGTTTTTGCTGAAGTGGAAAATGCACGCTCTATGGCAATAAGCCCATCCGGTATTATCTATGTTGGTAATCGCGACAAAGATAAAGTGTATGCCGTAAAGGATTTGGATGGTGATTATAAGGCCGACAAAAAATGGGTGATCGCCTCTGGACTGAACATGCCAAATGGTGTGGCC
>JBDTTT010000091.1:0-22819 GCA_039930485.1 Chryseolinea sp. | reverse complement strand
CTACCCTTGCCTACGATCGCATTCACGGAAGTTGTAGTGCCGGCATTGACTATGAATTTTTCCGGATACGTACCGTCAAATGTAGAAGTACCTACTCCAATATTTCCGCCATTAGTAATCAGCATCCGTTCTATATTGTTGGTAATAAAGGGAAGGGAGAAATTAGAGGTAGTACCGAAGTTTCTGTTTGCTGCAACGGAATTACCATCCAGCATCCAGTTCGAATTTCCGGCAACTGTTGCAGGTGTTACCCATGTAGGTGATGCACCTGCTCCGTTTGATTGAAGAACATAACCAGAGGTACCGGCAATATTGTTGGGCATTAATGCCCCGCTAAATCGAACATTACCCGTAACATCCAATGCTTCTGATGGTGCAAGGTTGGCGATACCTACTTTGCCAGTGCCATCGATTCGCATTCTTTCATTCACATTAGCCGTTCCTCCGGTAAAGAATCGAATTGGTTTACTGGCGGTAGCATTACCAATAACAAAATCATTTCCAGTGGCGTATAGATAGGCAGTGTTCGCTCCACCCAGAATAGGAAGAGAAGTATTTGTATAGGAACCTGAATTTATACCCATATCGATATAATTCACCGATTCGCTACCGTTATTAGAAGTAGCTACCACATCCGAACTTGCACTTCCTGTTGCAGAACTATTTTTAACGTTGATCTGGAGATAATTATCGATGCTTCCTTTTCCGGTCATTAAATTATAAGAGGTTGTAGCACCTGCATCAATTAATAACTTCTCTGGATTGGTTGCATCAAAGGAATTTGAACCGACCGCCATTCTCCCGCTTTGCAAACGCATAATTTCTGACATGCCATTCAGATAGTGATAACTCTTAAATAAGATGGGTTCATCACCATCATCACCAATAATAAATTCAAAACCACCATTGTTACTTGTACCTGTAGATCCAAATTCAAAATAATCCGTACCTGCCGAGCTTCCCTTTACCCGGAAATTTCCATTGACATCGGTCCACATTTTAGGTTTATAAAAGTTTGCAGCTGCTGCTTCAAATTGTAAAGCTGAGCGCACGTATGTTACTTTTTCAGTGGCAACGTCATAATCGGTGTACCCTTGAGTTAAACCCAGTGTACCACGATTACCAAATTCTAAAAATGAATTTCCAAATGATTTAAAAATGAGTTGCTTATCATCTGTTGTTCCTATAAAATTCGTAGCGGGATTAAGTCCGGAGTTTCCAGTCAATGTCCATGCTGTAGTACTTGCTGTTGAAAAGGGTACCCACGCGGAACTATTCCAATAATAAAAACCAGGTACTACATTGTTTGGAGCCGTTCCGGCCGTTGCTGTGTTATACACCAACAAACTGGTTGCCGGTGAAGTAATTGGACCCGCAGCGTTTGTTGCGGTTAAGGCAACACGAGGGGCAAGCAAACCTTTATCGGTTGCTGACACATCCAGCATAGCCGAGGCCGCGGGTGTTGCACCCGTGGAATTTATGCCGATGTTCTGTGATGACGCATTTTGGTAAAACCCAAGTGCAATCAAAAGGAGGAAGAAAATCTTTTTCATGGTTTGTGACATTTAATATTTGCTCTTTGTTTATGTGACAAAGGTGTAGACTTGGCACACGCGAGAAATCAGGACTATTCTGATTCGAAAAAAATCAGTATCACACGTATAACATCAGCAGAAGAATGAAATCAGTATGGAATAAATTAAAAAATCAATGCATTGGCCTTTGAAGACGGATGGATGAAGAAAATTTTAGGTGAGGTAAGGCTTTCCCCTACTTTTCTATAGGGAGAAATCTGATACCTCCTAAAACGACTCATATCATGTCAGAAAAAGAGATTAATATTCCTTGTTCAATTGTAGTTCTGGTACTGGCGGACAATCTGGTCTCCTTGCATACACCCGCTAGAATTGCTTTCAAGTAGATCGTTTTCTTGTTGGTAGATATTGAAGAGTTTTAATAAAAAGAAAGGTCTATGTATTCAGAACTTTTATATCACTATTTTCTTTAATCTTCAAGGCCCATTTCTCCAGCAGGTTTACCACGATTTCAAGTTTTATGGGTTTGCTGATATAATCATCCATTCCTGCTTTGATACATTCCTCCTGATCACCTTGCATGGCATTGGCCGTCATTGAAATAATAACAGGCTGAAGATGATGTTTTAATCGTATCATCCGTGTGGCTTCCAACCCATCCATCTCCGGCATCTGTACATCCATTAAGATGACATCATAAAAGCTTTCATTAAATTTTTCGACAGCCTCCAATCCATTTTGAGCCACTTCAATTTGCTGATAGCCCAGTTTATTAAGGACCCGGATTGCCAGCTTCTGATTAATGGGATTATCTTCGGCTATCAAAATCCGAAGCGGATAACGCAACGCAAAATCGGTTGACAATACCTGTTTCGATTTTTGGTCTTCTATCGTGATGCCTTTTCCTTCAGGGCTAAGTACCGAATGAATAACACGGCTAAATTGCAATTGCTTTACCGGTTTATTCAACACAGCTGAGAACAATCCAGGATGTTTCTTTTTACTCTCATCCCCTATTGAGCTCAACAGAATGACGGGAAGAGAAGTATGTTTTGATTTAATAAGATTGGTTAACTGAACACCATCCATGTCCGGCATCTGCATATCGGTAATCACAAGGTCGAACCGTTGTTGCGTTAGTATTTGCAAAGCCTCTGATCCGGAAGAAGCAAGTATGGGCAATAGTTTCCATTGTTCGAGCTGGGTTTTTAATATGGTTCGGTTGGTGGCATTATCATCCACCACCAAAACATGTTTACCTTCATTGCCCGTTAAACTGGCATTAACATATTGTCGTGTTGATTCCTGGCTCACTGAATTTTTAATGGTAAATCCAAAAGAACTACCCATGCCCGCTTCGCTTTCTACAGCAATCGAACCGCCCATTAATTCAACCAATCGCTGACTGATTACTAACCCTAAGCCTGTGCCTCCATATTTGCGTGTTGTGGAAGAATCTACCTGAGAAAAAGCTTTAAACAATCGTGAAATTTTATCTTGTGGTATACCGATACCGGTATCCCTGATCTGGAAAGCTAGTTCCAATTGGCTATGCTCAATCTTCAGCAAATCTATTCCCACAAAAATTTCTCCCTGATGTGTAAACTTCATCGCGTTGCTAATCAGGTTGAGCAGGATTTGTCGCAGCCGATGACTGTCGCCTATAATCTGTGCCGGTATTTGATAATCGATTTGATACACCAGATCCAATCCTTTTTGTGCCGCCTTCGCAGAAAATACATCCATCACATCCTCTATGCATTGTCGCAAATCAAAAGCGTGATTATCAAGATCAAGATTGCCTGATTCTATTTTTGAAAAATCGAGTATGTCGTTAATAACAGTGAGCAACGCTTCTCCACTTCCTGTGATGGTATCAGCATAGTCTCTTTGTTCAGGTGTAAGTTTAGTCTCTGCTAATAATGAAGCCATTCCTAACACACCATTCATAGGTGTTCGTATTTCGTGACTCATGGTAGCCAGAAAAATACTCTTCGCCTGATTCGCACGCTCTGCTTCGTGTCTTGCCCGCTCTGCTTCTTCTCTTTCGATGATAACCTCATCCTTTTGTTTCTGAAGTTCTTTATTTAAAGTTTGAAGATATTCCGTTTGCGCTTGTTGCTGTTCGTGGAGCGATTGCAGGTTTTCAGCCTGAGCTTCCAATACATCTTTCTGACCCATTACTTCAGCGGTTTGCTCCCGTACTTTTTCTTCCAGTATCACTTTTTGATTCTGTATCGTATTGATTCTGAATTTAAAAAATCCATAGATCGCTCCGATGGTGATGAGTGCCGCAAGCGTTCTAAACCACCACGTGGCCCAAAAAGGTGGGGTAATAATAATTTTGATAGCATTACCTTCTTCGTTCCATACACCATCATTGTTGCTCGCTTTTACCCGAAAGATATATTCACCTGGATCCAGGTTCGTGTAGGTTGCTGTTCGCTTATGGTTAACATCATTCCATTCCTCATCAAAACCTTCCAATTTATAAGCGTACTGGTTTTTTTCAGGCAGTGTATAGTTGAGCGCTGCAAATTCAAAAGTGAATACAGATTGTGTGTAAGATAAAGTGATCTCCTTCGTTTCACTGATGTGACGATGAAGGATAGAATGTTTATCTCCAATAGCAATTGAATTATTGAATACCTGGAAATCGGTGATATAAACCGGGGGAATAAAAGTATTGTCTTTTAAGCTGTCAGGATAAAAAGCATTTAGTCCTTTAGAGCCTCCAAAAAACATCTCTCCATCTTCGGCCAGATAACTCGAGTGGGCTTTAAATTCATTTCCCTGAAGACCATCCATAATGTTGTAATTTCTAAAAACTCCGGTAACCGGGTTAAACTTCGAAAGACCTTTGTTAGAACTGATCCATAGGTTACCCTTATGGTCTTCAAGAATGCTTCGGATGACATTATTGGGAAGGCCGTCCTTTTCGGTGTAGGTCCTAAAACTTTGCCTTTGTTTATCAAATACGTTCAGGCCACTGGCTGTTCCGATCCAAAAGTTTCCGGCATGATCGTTCAGCATCGCATTTACATTTCCCTCGCTCAAACTATTCTTTTTCTTCTCATCATGTTGGTAATGTATAAATCGCCCATTTTCTCTATCGAATAAATCCAGGCTGTTGTCTGTACCTACCCATACATTTCCTTCTTTGTCTTCACCTATAGCCTGGATAAAATTACCTGAAAGACTGCCATTGTCTTTTTCGTTTCGTTGATACCAGGTGAACTTTTTGTCCTTTATCGTATATAACGCGAGTCCCCCACCCCAGGTACCCAGCCATAACCCACCATTCCTATCTTTGAATAAAATGTTTACAGTTGAAACTGTAAGGCTATTGGCATTTCCACTCTCCGGAAGATGATGCGTGAACTTTCCTGTTTTTGTATTAAGGAGATCAAAACCACCACGGTGATAGCCCAGCGCAAGTAATTCTTTATCCACTTCAACAATAGAAAGAATATAGTCGCCCCCGGGGCTATTTTCATTGTTGAGGTCATGACGATAATGATCGAAGCTTCTGGTCTTGAGATCAAACCGATTCAATCCTCCACCATCCGTACCGATCCATAAATTCCCATTACTATCACCTGCCATCGATAATACTATATTGTTCTCCAGGCTATTGGGGTTGCCTTGAATTTGTTTATAGTGGATGAATTTTTCACCATCTTTGGGTAGAAAATTCACACCACCAGACCACGTGCCTACCCACATGTTTTCAATGTCATCTTTGTAAAGGCTGTATATGGAATTATTGCTTATACTATTTTCATTAAAATTATCATTCACGTACCGGGTAAAGGTGGATGTACTATAATCGAATACACTGATGCCTCCGTTCTCTGTACCGATCCATAGTTTTCCATCCTTCCCATCAGCAAAGGAGAGAATATCATTATGACCAATGCTACCAAGGTCATTCGGATCGTGTTTGAAATTCGTAAATGAATTATCGCTTCGGTTGAACATGGCTATTCCGCTTCCCATCGTTCCCACCCACACATTACCTTTGCGATCGTTGTAAACCGCTTTGATCCAATTGGTGCCAATACTTCTGTTATTGGCAGGATTATTCACATACCGGGTAAATTTTTTATTTTCTGGATTAAAACGGTTAAGCCCGTCTTTGGTGGCTATCCACAAGTCGCCTTCATCGTCTTCTGTGATTTTGAAAATGAAATTGCAGTTTAAAGGATTGAGGCCTTTTTCAGAATATGGATAATGTTTGAAAATGCCATTGATCTTGTTGAACAGGTACAGACCTGTGGTAGTTGCGAGCCACATTCTTTTTTTGTGATCAAGAAGAATGTCGTTAATAAAAATAGTTCCGCCCGCTGGAGTGTGATGAATAAAAATATCCTTCGGTCGGTTGAATTGATCCAGGCCACTTGCTGTTCCAACCCACAGGTAGCTATCCTCATCTTCCAAAACATCATATACAGAATTATTGCTGATGCTTGTCACAATTTGCGGATCGTGTTTATAGACATTGAAGCTATACCCGTTGTATTTATTAAGTCCATCATCAGTAGCGAACCACATAAAACCTTTGTGGTCTTTGATAATAGCATTGACATGGTTCTGCGAAAGCCCGTCTTTACTACTCAGGTGCTTGAATTTTACATCTTGTTTTTGTTGCGTAAATGCCGGTGCAGAAATAGCAACCAGTAGTACAGCCATTAAACAACGGTGCATCAAAGAAAAAAAACTATTTTGAGTGGTCAATATCAGGTTGGTGGAATGCATTTTATAACTGAGCTATTGTATTCGCTATTTTTTTCCTTTTAATCACAGAAGCATATTTTTCAAATACCTTTATTTTAACTACAGTTTAGCTACTCCTGTATTTGTCACGCACAAAACCAGAAGCAATAAACTGATGATGCTACGTATTCAGAATTTTTATGTCAATGTTTTCTTTAATCTTCAAAGCCCATTTCTCCAGCAGGTTTACCACGATTTCAAGTTTTATGGGTTTGCTGATATAATCATCCATTCCTGCTTTGATACATTCCTCCTGATCACCTTGCATGGCATTGGCCGTCATTGAAATAATAACAGGCTGAAGATGATGTTTTAATCGTATCATCCGTGTGGCTTCCAACCCATCCATCTCCGGCATCTGTACATCCATTAAGATGACATCATAAAAGCTTTCATTAAATTTTTCGACAGCCTCCAATCCATTTTGAGCCACTTCAATTTGCTGATAGCCCAGTTTATTAAGGACCCGGATTGCCAGCTTCTGATTAATGGGATTATCTTCGGCTATCAAAATCCGAAGCGGATAACGCAACGCAAAATCGGTTGACAATACCTGTTTCGATTTTTGGTCTTCTATCGTGATGCCTTTTCCTTCAGGGCTAAGTACCGAATGAATAACACGGCTAAATTGCAATTGCTTTACCGGTTTATTCAACACAGCTGAGAACAATCCAGGATGTTTCTTTTTACTCTCATCCCCTATTGAGCTCAACAGAATGACGGGAAGAGAAGTATGTTTTGATTTAATAAGATTGGTTAACTGAACACCATCCATGTCCGGCATCTGCATATCGGTAATCACAAGGTCGAACCGTTGTTGCGTTAGTATTTGCAAAGCCTCTGATCCGGAAGAAGCAAGTATGGGCAATAGTTTCCATTGTTCGAGCTGGGTTTTTAATATGGTTCGGTTGGTGGCATTATCATCCACCACCAAAACATGTTTACCTTCATTGCCCGTTAAACTGGCATTAACATATTGTCGTGTTGATTCCTGGCTCACTGAATTTTTAATGGTAAATCCAAAAGAACTACCCATGCCCGCTTCGCTTTCTACAGCAATCGAACCGCCCATTAATTCAACCAATCGCTGACTGATTACTAACCCTAAGCCTGTGCCTCCATATTTGCGTGTTGTGGAAGAATCTACCTGAGAAAAAGCTTTAAACAATCGTGAAATTTTATCTTGTGGTATACCGATACCGGTATCCCTGATCTGGAAAGCTAGTTCCAATTGGCTATGCTCAATCTTCAGCAAATCTATTCCCACAAAAATTTCTCCCTGATGTGTAAACTTCATCGCGTTGCTAATCAGGTTGAGCAGGATTTGTCGCAGCCGATGACTGTCGCCTATAATCTGTGCCGGTATTTGATAATCGATTTGATACACCAGATCCAATCCTTTTTGTGCCGCCTTCGCAGAAAATACATCCATCACATCCTCTATGCATTGTCGCAAATCAAAAGCGTGATTATCAAGATCAAGATTGCCTGATTCTATTTTTGAAAAATCGAGTATGTCGTTAATAACAGTGAGCAACGCTTCTCCACTTCCTGTGATGGTATCAGCATAGTCTCTTTGTTCAGGTGTAAGTTTAGTCTCTGCTAATAATGAAGCCATTCCTAACACACCATTCATAGGTGTTCGTATTTCGTGACTCATGGTAGCCAGAAAAATACTCTTCGCCTGATTCGCACGCTCTGCTTCTTGCCGGGCGTGTTCCGCTTCCACACGTTGAACTTGAAGTTCGTCATTGATCTGCTGCAAAAATTGAGTTTGCGCCTGCAACTGATCGTTCAGCGTATGCATGTTTTCTGCCTGTGCTTCCAGTACTTCTTTTTGTCCATTTATTTCAGCCGTACTTTCTTGTATTTTCTTTACCATCTTAACCTTAAGCTTCTTCGACATTCTCAGTTTGATTGTGGAGAAAACAATGATGGCAGCTAAGACAGAAAGCGTCACAAAAATTCTGAACCACCAGGTTTTCCAATAGGGCGGAATAATGATAACATTCAATGCTTTAATATTGGCAGACCAATTACCATTGTTGTCAAGGCCGCGTACTTTAAAAATGTATTCTCCGGGATCCAGATTAGTATACGTAGCCGTTCTTTTTGTTCCAATGGTATTCCAACTTTTATCAAATCCCTCAAGCATATATTGATATTGCTTTTTCTCCAGGTTAACATAGTTAAGAGACGCAAACTCAAATGAAAATACCGATTGATCTGGAAAAAGTGTTATTGCTTCTGTATCCACAATGTGTTTTACCAAAGGAGAGGTTGCATGCAAACTATCCTTAATAGAAACGGATTTATTGAACAATTGAAAATCAGTTAATACAATGGGTGGATCATAAGATTTTATACTTACACTATCTGGTAAAAATTCATTAAACCCATTGTTACCCCCAAAATACAACGCGCCCGATCGACTTTTCACACTCGCGTTTTGTTTAAATTCATTTGATTGCAGGCCGTTGGCAATGTCGAAATTGGTGAAACTTCGTTTGACAGGATCAAATCTTGAAAGGCCCTTATTTGTTCCTATCCAAAGACGTCCTTTATCATCCTCTTCTATTCCAAAAATCGAATTATTCTGAAGACCATCCGATGTATTGTAGACCTTAAACTTATTCTTGCTGACCTCAAAGTAATTAAGACCTTCGGCAGTTCCAATCCACAGATTTCCAGAATGGTCTTCACGGATTCTACCAACAAGGTTACTACTAATGCTATTTTGTTTTTTACTGTGCATGAAGTGCGTAAAACGCATTCTGTTTTTATCCAAAAGATTTAATCCTCTTCCATCAGTACCAATCCAAAGTTGGTTATTCGAGTCCTCGAAAATGGAATTGATTTTATTGCTGCTGATGCTGGTCTCGTCATTTGCGTCATATTGAAAGTGAGAAAATGATTCATCTTCAGGATGATACAAATTCAACCCACCGTAGTAGGTACCAAGCCAGATGTTTTTATCGTGGTCCTCAAAAATAGTCCATACATTATTGCTACTTAAACTCTTTGAATTTGTAGACACATTTCTAAAATGTTTATAGGTTTTCTTTGCCGGGTTAAATACAGAAACACCATCGCCCCATGTGCCGAACCACAAATTGCCATGGCTATCTTCCAGTATGTTCAATACAAAATTTCCACCAATGCTATTGGCGTTTCCTGGCGCATGCTGGTAATGTGTAAAACGTCCAGATTTCCGATCGAAAAGATTCACTCCTCCACCATCTGTTCCAATCCACAGATTGTCTTTCGAATCTTCATAGATACACAGTACCTTATTATGGCTCAGACTATTGGAAGAAGAAGTCTTCCGGTAATGTGTAAACTGGTTACCATCTGTGCTCCAAAGATTAAGGTCACCAGAAAATGTACCTACCCACATATTTCCCTTTGTATCCTTATAAATTGTCCATACAGAATTATTACTCAGGCTTGCTGGATCAACGTTGTCTTGTTCAAAATGATAAAATTGGTTTGCATAAATATCATAGATGAACATTCCATTATGCTCTGTTCCAATCCAAATGTTTCCTTTGTCATCTTCATTAATTGCTAAAATGACATCAAGAGGTGGATAATGGCTCTGTGGATCAGTTTTTATTTTTTGAAACTCTCCTTTTGAACGAATGAACACATTCAGTCCGCCTCCTCTTGTTCCAACCCAGAGGTGATGTTTGCTATCTTCAAAAATAATCTGGGTATCATTGGAACCTATTGATTTTTGATTTTTTTCATCGTGTTGGTAATGCGTGAATGTATCTGTTCCTCTGTTGTATAGATTTAATCCCTGCTCTGCTGTTGCAATCCACAAATTGTGATCATGGTCTTCAAATACATCCTTTATTGAATTTTGACTTAAACTATTCGCGTTATCCTGGTCATGATGATGATGTGAAAACATCTTTTTTTTCTCATCAAAACGATCTAATCCACCATCATCGGTACCAATCCATAAAATGCCTTCATGATCGATCACAATACTATTTATCAAATCGCTTGAAATGGAATGAGGATTATTTTGATCGTGTCGATACGATGTAAATTTTTCAGTTTCTCTGTCAAATCGATTCAAGCCTCCTCCCCATGTAGCAATCCATAAGGCACCACTGGAATCTTCCACAATATCATTGATGATATTCGTACTCAAGCTGTTTGTATTGCCTTCAATAGTTTTGAAAACAGTAAAGGAATAGCCGTCATAACGGTTCAACCCATCACGCGTTCCAAACCACATAAATCCACGACTATCTTGTAACATGCATATTACGTTGCTATGCGAAAGACCTTTAATTGTACCGATATGTTCAAATTTATAATTCTGCTGTTGTGCATGAGCAGGAATTAAAATAACAATGAATAGCGCTAATAAAAACCATCGGTAGATTTTAACAAATGAGCTATTCTGAACCATCGGTGTCCAATTGGAGGAATACATTTTTATATAGTGTATTGTACTTGGGGTCATCCTTCTTCACTTTTTAATTTAGTTTTCTAACTAAGGTTATAACTCTTCATCCTTATCGGTTCTCGCGCAGCACAATTACCAGCTTACCATGGCATCTAAAATGGCAATGAAGTAGCGTCATTGCTTTGCCTTCATTTGTAAAGCTGATTTCTCAAGCAGAACAACCAACTCTTCAATATTCATCGGTTTACTGATGTAGTCGTCCATTCCTGCATTGATACATTCCTCACGATCGCCCTGCATGGCCTTAGCGGTCATGGCAATAATCACGGGTTGCGTTGTGAGACAAAGTCGGATCATACGTGTTGCCTCTAGCCCATCCATTTCCGGCATCTCCACGTCCATTAGAACAATATCATAATTCTTCTGACTAACTACTTCCAATACTTCCTTTCCGTTTTGCGCGATATCCGGATTGTAACCCAGCTTACTTAATACACGCATCGATAATTTCTGATTCACGCGATCATCTTCGGCTATAAGAATGCGAAGTGGATATTGTTTAGCGAATTCAACAGACAGCTTTTGCTTTCCAAATTGTTCCTTTGCGACCGAAGTTTCTCCAAGATGTTTTAGATTACTGAAAATGTGCTCGCTTAGAAGGTGTTGCTTGATGGGTTTACTCAATACAGAATTAAAAAGATCAGGATAGGTTTTGAAACTTTCGTCACCCTCATTATTTAATAAAACAATGGGCAACTTAGGAAGTTGCTTTCGAATGGCCCTTGCAATGGATATACCATCCATATCTGGCATGGACATGTCCGTCAATACCAGGTCAATGTCAGAAGTCTTCATTAAAATTTCCAATGCCTCTTTTCCTGAAGAAGCACCTACTGGTAAAAGTTTCCATTCTTCAATTTGACTTTTAAGTGCATCGAGACTGGTAGCGTTATCATCAATTAGTAAAACCTTTTTTCCGTTCATGCCTTGAAGAATATGATTTCTCACAGGCTGAATACTGGCTTTGGCATTGAGCGTGAACAGAACTGTAGTCCCCTTCCCTACCTTGCTTTCAATGGTAATACGGCCGCCCATTACGTCAACCAACTTCTTACATATCGCAAGCCCTACACCAGTGCCACGTTGGCCTTGTTTGGAATAATCCGATTGCGAAAGTTCTTTGGTCAATACCTTCATTTTGTCAGGGGCAATTCCAGCTCCTGTGTCCGAAACTTCAAAACCAAGTTCAATTGTATTGTCATCTATAGTTCGTATCAATTGAACTCTTACAACCACCTCACCCTGATGTGTAAACCGAACGGCATTCTCTACCAGATTCATCAGGATCTGACGAATCCATAAACTATACGCGATGATGACCGATGGAACATTTTGATCTACCTGATAGATCAATTCCAAACCGGCCTTAGCGGATTTGCTGGCGAAGACATCCAAGACTTCCTCAATGCTATTTCGCAAATCAAAATCTTTCTCGCCCCCTATTTTTCCCGATTCAATTTTTGAATACGCCAGGATGTCATCAAACAGAATATCATTAATCGTGGTGAGTAAATTTTCTCCACAGTTTTGAACCGTTTCGCAATATTCACGTTGCTCGGCAGTCAGTGTAGTTTCCTTTAACAAGGAAGCCATTCCGATTACACCATTTAAAGGACTTCTTACTTCGCGACTGATTCGCGCCAAAAGGTCACTTTTCGTTTGATTCGCCAGCTTGGCCTGTTCGCGTGCTTTTTGCTCACCTTCGATCGAATAGGATAATAATTCACTTTGCTTTAATGCGTGTTGTATAGCCGTTGATTTCTGATTTTTCAGCTTACTGACGCGAACGCCATAAAGGATGAAGATCATAATAATGATAGCGATAATAGCGCATATGTTAAACAACATGCCTTGCCACGCTATGATGAGCAAAAAATCAGAGGAGAGTGTAAGATGAAGATTAGAAAGCATAAAATAATTTTTATATCAAAGTGTTATACCTGAAAGACCTTTTTACCGAATGTGTCTTTTACTGTTTTTCTCAAAACCAAAATTGACACCCACTAAAAAATACCGGTCAATGGCAAAAGGACTAAAACTATAAAAGGGTATCGTCAACCGGCCTAACTTGAGGCCTGCCATCGCACCAAACTCATAGCTGATCGGTTCTTCCGATTTTTGAAAAAGTTGTGTGTGCTGCAACGCCAGTCCTGCATAGAACCATTTGGAAGGTTCATAGCCTAGTTCTGACCAGCTGTACATAAAATTTCGATAGCGTTCAGATTTCGAGAACGTGTATTGTGATTGAGAACAAAAAAAGAAATCACCGTCATTGAATGTGACGTCCAACCCGAAAGAGCCTCCCTTAAAATTTCCCATCACAATGCCGATAACCGGAATAATAGCATAGGAATGCGAACCTTCATCACCCGAGAAAATTTTTCCTGCATAAGCCGAAAAGGTTTTTAATTCTTCATAGTTATAGCGTGCTTCTCCATACCAGTTTTTGTTTTGAATATGGACGATCGGAACAAAAGTTGGCGATTCTCCCTTTCGCAGGTAAGCATATTGTTCAAGTCCGCCCTGAGCATGTGCCGTTGCCCATTGGCAAACACAAAAGACGATATAGCACAATGCACTACCTTTCATTTTCAATGATGATTAATTCAGAAGTAGCAAGTTTGTCAAGAAGTGAGATGTCTTTCAGATGGGGTGTCCACGAGAACAAAAGCACATCAATAGGTCTCCACAACAATACCCAGCTAAAAATATCCAAGCTACTATTCAGCGGTCTCCATACTGGATTCTCCGTATCAATTAGCAGTGGTACAATACCCTGACAAAACATGGCTACCAATAAACTGATGCCCAGCAGCGTCCAACTTCTTATTTTAAACTTTTCAAATTCTTTCTCTCGAATGATTTTTTTTAATGAGAAGTGTCTGCGAATAGAATACATTAATGGCTTGGCATATTCTTTATCTATTTCACTGGTACATTTCATCTTATAGAAAATAACAGAATACCTTTTTGCAGGCCGCGAACACGCCATAATGTAATCCTGCAACTGATGACTCAGCTGTCTTTTATATATCGGAGCCGGATCATGCATATTGAAGTATTCATTAATGGTTTGCGTATCTACAGTTAGGAAAATATTAATCCTCTCTGAAATTGACTCACTCATATACAACCTACATTTATTGTTGATAGACTATTCTAATTGCTCTCTGCCTCTAAACTCTTAATAATGTCGTCACACAGTTCTTTCACCACATTGGTTTTACGCCAGCGATCTGTAGTATCTGCACTGCTTAAATCTTCAATTACCTCATTCAGCGTTTTACAGCTGAGTATGGCGATTGTCGATTTTATTTTATGACATACTTTTTTGAAGACTTCCAGGTTCATTCCGAGGGCCCACTGTAACTCTTTCAAATTGTTGATCATGAGTTCAATTAATTCCACCTTAAATTCCTGATCTCCATCTGTATAGAGATCAAAATCAATGTTTAGCAGTTCAGTCTTAGGAACAGCCTTCTCTTGATTTGCTTCTGGTTGATGAATGTGCTTTACCATATAATTACTTTTTGTTATTTGGAAAGGGCTCAATCATTGAAATTTTACTTCATTTTTCCTTTTAAGTGTATGCTTCGCTGATTGATGATTCAAAGGTGGACTGGATCAGTAGCTAATCAGACAGGAAATTCCTGATTTAGAGTAAATCAGGGATTCTCTGTATCAGTCATTCAAACAAATAGGAATGTGCAATGCAGTGAAATTCACAAGCTAAACCCATTGAGTTATTTTATCTTCTTTTGAGTGAATTCACGCCATTTACTGATTTACCCCGGGAAGGAACAGGGATTTGCGATCGACCTCCAATACTGAGAAATATGGGGTTCCATTCCTTTAAGAGATGCAGGAAGGAATTATTCCTCGTATAGAATTCTGCTTGATTCTAGTACTGGATTTGTATGGCGAGATGGATGTCATGTGGCGCAGGAAGGGTTCCACCGAAATAGGGCCATAAGGTATAATATACACCGGTACGACAGGCAGTGCCTCGTTCAATTTTAATGGGTTCCTGATTATTTACAGAAAACATATAGGCATCCTCCAATAACTGAATTTCATATTGATTTTCCTGGTTCAGCTCAACTACTGTTATAAATTGTTCTACTCGAGCACCATCAACATAACAATATGCAAAAATCTCTAGCCTGTCATGAAGCCATTGCCAGGCAAAACGTGCGCTGTTTTCATGGTGCAACGAATTACAGTCTGCAAATCCAAGAAGCTTATTCTTTGAATCCTGAAAACCAGTTTCTACAAATGTATACTGACAAGAGGGACCAAACTTAGCAGTAAACGTAAGTCGGTTCGATTGAAGTGTTTCAACCAATCGTGGTGTAGCATAATGCTCTCCTTTTTCGATTACAAACTGACGCGCTAAATCGGGTTCAGGTTCACACCGGAAGAAAACAATACTCAGCAGAATAAAACAAAATTGATGGATGCGTTTCATATCATTACTTCTGGCTCTGGATGGTTATCATCAGGCGATTAAACATTCGTCATTGCCAAACATTTAAAAGCCATTCGCTCTACAGGTGAGACATAAAAAAAATTAAAGTGACTACAAGGGTTACTCCACCTACAAAAGCGCAGGTCAAAAAGAGAAGCGATTTAATTGTTTTCATGTTGGTTTTTGATTTTAATTAAAAACAGATTGTGATCTTTTGTGATCTTGATTCTTAAACAAACTGATATTGGCCTTTAACAAAAAAGCCGGATACGTATGCCTGAAGCTGCTACCAACTGTTAGAGACAATCGCTGTGTTAGTCTTACTTTGGTTTCAAGCGAAGGCACAAAAACAATAAATTGCCTTTCCAATAAACCGGTTCTGACCTGTGCATACAGGCTGATTTTGGTAAGTCTGACCAACGGAGCATTTAGATATATTCCATACCATGATGCACTGCTATTTATTTTCTCCATTTCAAAAGGACTAAGCGTTAATTTGGTTTGATAGAATGCTCCCAATGACCATTCCTTTTTACTTTCGTAACCCGCAGTAAACTGAGACTCCGTTCCGGCTACCGTTCTTTCCAATCCCAGGCTTGCCGTTACATTCTGCCCAAGGGCATTGGCGATGTGAAGAATAAAAATCAATATCATTAATACTTTCATCACAGATACCTTTTCAATTGTACAAGTGGGTGGTGTAAGGGTGTTCAAGAATCAATTACATTTATTTCGAAACCATTTCGATTCTCATCCAGGATCAGTTTAAAGGTTCATACCAAAACTTACTCCCACATTAAAGGTGATTTGATTTGAAAAATGCGTGTCATTAAAAGTAGTTGACTTGATGGAAGCAAATGGTTTACTGTAGCGTGCACCTGTAAAAAGTCTGATGAACTGAAATTTACTTCCAAGATTGAAGGCAACACCTGAGCCGATTGAAAGCATGTAAACATCCATACTACCCAAATAAGGCTCAATGCCAACACTATGATTAGAAGGGCCGGGTTCATGCTTCGCATAATATCCATACATTCTGTAATAGTTTTTAGAGACACCCCCCACAAAATAGGGATCGATTACACGGTTTTTTTTTGTAAATAAGCTTAAGGGATAGAAGTTAGCACTGGTTTCAATTTCGATAAGATCAGTTGTGTGGGGCACTTTAGAACCAGAATAGTAAAACCCAATCATTAATTTCGTTTCGAATGCCCTTCTTCCCCACACTACTCCGGCAGAACCGCCCTCCTCTTGTAATCTCATTTTATCAATGCTTGCATAATTACTCGATATTGTATTATACCGTGTTCCAAAGGATGCAACAAGTCCCAGGTGGTCTCTTTGATTTTCGGAGTAAATGGTTTGTGCTTCACTTTTCTTAATAAATAAGAAGGCAGACAACATGATAACTAAAATACCTTTTACGATTTGGGGTAGAATCATGGTTCTCATAAACATTTGGTTTGTTTGATGAGTCAAAAGTGGTAAACTACATTGCGCCTTCAGACAGACAATACCTGATTTGAAATAAATAAGGTATTATCTGGGCTTATCCTACAAATTAAGACTGTAGAGGTTGTAACACACTCGAAATAGAAATAACAATGGCATATCATTCAGTAAAACCCTTATAGGGATTTGCTGGACATATAAACCAACTGCCGGGGATTACTCTTATTATAAAATCGAAAGAGCCAATCTAAGATGCAACAGGACCATCAAATTCAGTTGATAGTGTTCAACTTCTTCTTTAAAACATGGTGTGTTATCTACAAATAATTGTTGTTCAATGTAGATAAAATGATTACTTTCAATCAGTTCATCGATAAACTGATATTCAAGTGATTGGGCTTTGTGTGTTAAACAGATGAATTGTCAAATAGTATCTTTTTTTACTGGACGAAAGAAGAAGAAAGAGAACTTTCAACCTTATCGGCTATTAATAGTGTTGCGTTTTCTTTTAACAAGTCGTGCCTGTTTCAGTAAATGAAAAGGACATGTTTTCAGAATATTTAAATTGATTGGAATGACAAACACCGCAGGCAGTGTTATCAATTCCACACAAAATTGTTATCGTTATGAAAAAGCTTTTTATTTTTTCTTTATTTTTTTGTTTAAGTTCTTTTACTGTACATGAATCAGAAGAAAATTCATCCCTGATAATACCTTCATCTCCAATTGTTGTTTGCTCAACAAATCAAATCCCATCTGTTCAGCAGAGCTTAGGTGAACAAATCACCGTATTTTTCAAATCTGTATTCGACACGCAGTCATGGCCAGCCCGTTGGCAATGCGGAGTCTGGTCTCCTTTTCATGGATGGTTGTATATTCTGTCCGATTTAACAATCGCGCTCTCCTACTTCCTTATCCCCGTAATACTTTTGTATTTCATCAATAAAAGGAAACAACAAGCATCCTTTCGATTAATTGTATTGCTGTTCATATTTTTTATTCTGGCGTGTGGTTTAACGCATCTGATTGATGCCTCTATCTTTTGGTGGCCAGCGTATCGGCTCAGCGCACTGGTTCGGTTTGTAACGGCATCGATATCATTGGCAACCGTTTTTGCGCTTGTTAAAATTGCGCCTCATCTTCTGGAATTAAAAAGTCCTGAGACATTGGAGCAAACGGTGAGGATTAAAACCGAGGAATTGCGAAAGAGCATGCTTCTTATTTCCGCATATCAATATGCGCTGGATGAATCCAGTATTGTAGCCATTACCGATCGGCACGGAATAATCAACCATGTGAATGATAATTTTTGTAAAATTTCAAAATACACGAGAGAAGAACTGATCGGAAAAGATCACCGCATTATCAATTCAGGATATCATTCAAAGGAGTTTATCCGTGATTTATGGAAAACAATTGCAGCCGGGGAAATCTGGAAAGGTGAATTAAAGAACAAGGCAAAAGACGGAACCATTTATTGGGTAGACACTACCATCGTTCCCTTTCTTAATGAACAGGGTAAGCCTTATCAATATGTTGCTATTCGCTCGGATATTACCGCGCGAAAAAAAGCGGAAGATGAACAGGCCTTACTTGCCTCCATTGTTAACTCATCCGCAGATGCCATCATCAGTAAGAATATGAATTCCATCATTACCAGTTGGAATCTGGCAAGCGAACGCACTTTTGGTTATACATCAAAGGAGGCAATTGGCAGGCACATCTCCATGCTCATTCCAATTGATAGGGCCAATGAGGAAATTCAAATCATCGAAAAGGTTAGAAACGGAGAAAATGTTGACCATTACGAAACAGAACGAAAACGCAAAGACGGAAGCACTATTCCGTTGTCCATTACGATATCACCAATTAAAGACGCTCAGGGTAATATTATCGGTGCTTCCAAAATTGCGAAGGACATTAGTGATCGCAAAAGAGCCGAAGAGGAAATAGCCAAAAGCGAGATACGCTTTCGTGATACACTTGACAAGTTGATGGAGGGTGTTCAGATTATTGGCTTTGACTGGCGATACCTCTATATAAATGATGTATCGGCAACACATACACAACATACCAAGGAAGAATTATTGGGTCACACGGTAATGGAGAAATTTCCCGGCATTGAGAATACTGAAATTTTTAAAAAGATTGAGCGATGTTTCAAGGAGCGCGTTTCCATTCAATTCGAAGACTCCTTTACCTTTTCAGATAATTCAAAGAAATGGTTTGAGATGAGTTTTCAACCTGTTGCCGAAGGTGTTTTTATCCTTTCAATCGATATTACCGAGCGCAAGAAAGCAGAAGAAGATATAATCAATAGCGAAAAACGCTTCAAAGGTTTAATTGAAAATAACAACGATATCATCCGGTTATCGGATAAAGATTTCAAACCCATTTATCGTAGTCCGAATCTTGAACGCATTACCGGCTGGAAAAATGAAGAAATCGAAGAAGAAGGTGACTTCATGTTTGTGCATCCGGAAGATCGCGGAAAAATGGTGTCGTTTTTAAACGATATCAAATCCAATCCTGAAAAGATTATTCCATTTAATTATCGCTTTAAACATAAAGACGGCCATTTCATTTGGGTAGAGGGCACTGCAATTAACATGCTTCACGATGAATCCATCAAAGGCATCATCACCAATTTCAGAGATGTAACCGAACGAAAAAAAGCGGAGGCGAAACTGGCCAGCGAACGGGCTCTGCTCAGAACACTGATTGATAACCTGCCCGATTACATTTATGTGAAAGATATTCAGTCACGACATCTTCTCAACAACAAAGCCAATGTAGAATTGCTTGGGGCATTAACCGAAGAAGAAACAATTGGAAAATCCGTTTACGATTTTATTGATTCTGAGATCGCCAAAAGCTATATACAAAATGACCAGCTGGTATTCAGTACAGGCAAGCCCATACTAAACCAGGAAGAGACCATAATCTCAAAAAGTGGTGAGATAAAGTATCTGCTAACAACAAAAATTCCGATTCGGGACGAAACTAATTCTGTCAATGGATTGGTCGGCATCAGCCGCGATATCACCTGGCAAAAACAGGCTCAGGAAAAAATCGCACAAAGCGAAAAAATCTATCGCACCATAGCCTCCAGTATTCCAGGTTCCGTGATTTGTTTATTTGATCGTGACCATCGCTATCTCCTGATTGAAGGTGATATGCTTGAAAAGGCGGGCTATTCTAAAGATATTTTACTCGGTAACAAAGCACAGGATGTTCTGACACCTGAACGCTTCCATTATGTTAAGGCCGCCTATGATCGTGTATTTAATGGTGAGTCTTTTTCAGTTGAAACGAGTCGCGAAGGATATGATTTTATAACGCATTTTGTTCCCATAAAAAATGAAAATAACGAAGTGTATCTCGCCATGTCGGTTGGCATTGATATTACGGAATTAAAAAATGCGCATCGTGCGATTACTGAGTTAAACACAATTCTTGAACAAAAAGTAGAGAAGCGTACAGCCGAATTACAAATAGCAAACAAAGAATTGGAATCCTTTTCCTATTCTGTATCGCATGATTTGCGTGCACCCTTGCGCGCAGTAAACGGATATGCTAAGATGCTGGAGGAAGATTACCACACTATTCTGGACGAAAATGGAAAACGGTTGATCGGCATCGTACGCGAAAATGCCAAACATATGGGCCAACTCATTGATGATCTTCTCACCTTCTCCCGTTTAGGGCGAAAGGAAGTTCAGAAAGAAAAAATCAATATGAATCATCTGGTTCGTGATGTTGTTGAAGAAACCAATACGACTCAACACTTTATTGAAATTAAAATCCACTCGCTGCACACCACCTACGGTGATAAAGCACTGATAAAACAAGTGTTGTTTAACTATCTTTCAAATGCCATAAAGTATTCTTCCAAAACAGAACACCCCTTTGTCGAAGTTAAATCAGAAGTATTGAATGACGAAGTGATTTATTCTGTTACCGATAACGGCACCGGGTTTGATATGAGTTATGCCCACAAACTCTTCCAGGTATTTCAACGACTTCATAGCCAGGAAGAATTTGAAGGCACAGGAGTCGGACTTGCTATTGTGTCGCGTATCATCATAAAACACGGTGGCAGGGTTTGGGCAGAAGGTAAAATCGGTAAAGGCGCTACGTTCTACTTTAGTCTACCCATCACATCGCACATACTAAATCATTTAAACTAACCACTCGTTATGGAACATCCTGAAATTGAAATTCTCCTCATCGAAGACAATATGAATGACGCTGAAATGACCATGCGCTCGTTGAAGAAAAATAATGTTAGTAATAAGGTTCTGCATCTTAAAAATGGTGAGGAGGCGCTGGACTATATTTTCGCTATTGGAAAATTCGGAGGGCGGGATATCAATAAAAAGCCCAGGGTTATTTTGCTTGATTTAAAAATGCCAAAAATTGACGGACTGGAAGTTTTGGAAAAAATAAAGTCAAATGATCTTACCAAAAACATTCCGGTAGTGGTCCTCACATCATCCAAGGAAGATCCCGACATTAACCGGGCTTACCTATTAGGAGTTAATAGTTACATTGTAAAGCCCGTTGACTTTGACAGTTTCCATAAAGTGGTAGCTGAACTTGGCTTATATTGGATGTTAACCAATCAACCACCCGTTTAAAAATAATGAAGTGTCAGACATGAATCAAAAGTTAAAAATACTTCATCTCGAAGACTTACGAACCGATGCAGAATTAGTTGGAAGAGAATTAAAAAAAAGCGGATTGTCTTGCGACATCGTGGTAGTCGACAATGAAAAAGATTTCACTCGCGAGCTAATTGAATTTTCACCCGATGTCATTCTTTCCGATCATTCTCTTCCAACGTTCAGTTCATTAGGTGCTTTAAAAGTGTTAAACGAAAAAGGCATCGGGATTCCGTTTATCCTGATTACCTCTACTACATCAGAAGAGATTGCCGTAAACGTAATGAAAGCGGGCGCCTGGGATTACATTTTGAAAGACCGAATGCAACGCCTGCCTTCTGCTATTGAGCATGTCATGGATAAATATAATGCTCATCAAGCCAAAACCAAAGCTGAATACGATCTGGCAAATGCACATCAGCAATTATTATTTCACATTGAAAATTCGCCCCTTGGATTTGTGGAGTGGGACAACCTGTTTAATTTAAAACAATGGTCTCCCCGTACAGGAGAGATTTTCGGCTGGACCGCACAGGAATACCAGGATTTACAAAAACAAGGATATAACGCGGTGTATGAACCCGACCATCCTCTTGCTGTCCAAAAGGCAGCGGAATTAACATCCGGAGTAGTGATCCGAAATCACTTTGTGAACAGGGCCAATACAAAATCCGGAAAAGTAATCTGGTGCGAATGGTTTAACTCCATCTACAAAAACAGTGATGGTAAAGTGATGACCATTATGTCTTTGGTAAGTGATGTTACGGAGAAGAAACTCGCTGAAGAAAAGCTCAAGGCAAATGAAAAACGGTTTCGCTCACTCATCGAAAATATAACCGATGGAATCGTAGTTTCAGATGCCGATTCCAAAATCCTATATCAAAGCCCGTCCGTAGAGCGAATCCTTGGATACTCCCAGGAAAAAGAATCAAATCAATCTTTGAAAGGATATGTACATCCGGATTATTTACAATCCTATTCGGAACTATTTCAAAGTGTTCTTAAAAATGCAGGACAACCTCATCCGTTTGAATTTCCGTTTCTCCATAAAAAAGGAAAATACGTTTGGCTCGAAGGCATCATCACCAATCTTATCCATGATGAAAGTGTAAAAGGAATTGTTGCGAATTACCGGGATGTTACCCAGCGAAAAATGCTGAATGATGTTCTGAAAGAATACAATGATCGGCATGAAATTGTTTCAAGAGCAACCAATGATGCCATTTGGGATTGGGACATTGAGCATGATTATGAAGTGTGGAACCACGGAACCGAAACGATTTTTGGATATTCAGAGCGCGAAGTAGATTCTTCCCACAATTGGTGGAAAGAGAAACTGCACCCTATGGACTATGAACGGGTTAATTCAGAAATAAAAGAAACCTTTCATCGACAGGCAGCCAATTGGGTGTCTCAATACCGGTATCGCTGTGCGAATGGT
>JBDTTT010000090.1:0-22907 GCA_039930485.1 Chryseolinea sp. | reverse complement strand
TTGATCCCTGCTTTTTCAAGCGACTTGTGAAAGCTGTTTACACTGTTATACATTCTTTCTGGCTCAACGGTACCGATGCTCAAATACATCAGCTTCACCTTTTTGTTAAAAGACTCAGCATCCGCCCACACACCATCAAAGATTTTGGTAATATCAGTGTTAGAGTCAAGAAAAGCGGCCCCGCTAAATCCTCCTACGTATGAGAATTTGTCAAGATTGGTCATCGTTGTCTGGAACGTCTGAAATCCGCCCATAGAAAGTCCTGCCATCGCGCGATGTTCACGATCCGCAAGCGTGCGAAAGGTTTTATCGATCATCGGAATAACATCCTTCACTAATACATCAGGGAAAGCGTTGTTTGCCATTGCTGCACGGAAGTCTCCGGGTTTTGCTTCGGTTCTGCGTTTTGTGGGGTCGACTGCATAACCGCGATCCATGACGATCAACATTGGCCTGGCCTTTCCATCAGCAATAAGATTATCTAAAATAAAATCAACTTTTCCCTGAATAGGCCAGCCTGTCTCATCTTCACCTCCTCCATGTTGCAGATAAAGCACCGGATATTTTTTTGTTACATCATCGTCATACCCAGGTGGGGTGTACACAAATGCCTTCCGCCAGGCACCTGTTGTTTGAGAATAGTAATTGACCGAACGGATCTGACCATGCGGTACGTTTTTAGCGGAATAATAATCTACTCCGGGTTCAGGAATATCAATACCGCTGGCCATTCTACCCATTCCATAAAACGTCTGACTTGATGGGTCTACAACGGCCACACCATCTACAATAAGGGAATAGTAATGAAACCCAATCACGATCGGATCGGTGGTAACATTCCAATGTCCGCTTGTGTCTTTCACCATGTCATACTTTTTACCAAGATCCATCTGTACATTTTGTGCAGCGGGTGCCTTCACTCTAAACGCAACCCGATTGTCGGGCAATATTTGAGGATACTGTGCATTGGGAACATTTGTAGATGCCGGATCACCTATACCCGTATGATAGCTTATAAAAGTCGAGGGGTCTACTGGTTTAAATATCAATTGCGAGAACATGTACAATCCGTTCTTCCATACTTTGAAATCATGGACACCAGGCTCGATGTAGTAGATGTGTGGAATGTTGTATCGGAATGCGTAGTCATGCGTGCGTTTACTGAAGGCGATCAGTCCATCCTTATCGCCACAGGAAATAAAAAGCAACTTCAATTTCTTTTTTGCATCCTCCGGGTTAGGGAATAACTGCTCTGGAGTTTTTGTATTCGGTGCAGAAGAGAATCCACCAATCCATGCAAACTTATCAAGGTTGCCAAGTCCAAAATTTAATGATTGTCCTCCCCCCATGGACAAACCTGCTATTGCACGATGCTCTGTGTCTGCCAGAACAGGATAGGTCTTCTCAATATAGGGAATCAAATCGGTAAGCAAATCTTTTTCGAATGTTGTAAATGCCTGAACGCGTTCCGGTTCAAATACATTTCCACCGGCCCGATCATCTTTCATGGCTCTTCCGTTGGGCATTACGACAATCATCGGTGATAGTTTACCTTCCGTATAGAGGTTATCCAATATCACCTGAGGTTTACCACCGTTGAGCCATTCTTTTTTATCTCCTCCAATGCCATGCAATAAGTATAGCACCGGATATTTTTTCTTTTTTGAATATCCGGGAGGCGTGTAGATCAACGCCTTTCGGCTAACACCAACGGTTTTGGAATTGTACGTGATGGTGTCGATTTTTCCGTGCGGAATATTTAACCGCAAGGAGTCAAAACCTGGTGAAGCTTGTTTGACGATGGTCTGCGCATTTAAGCCGGTAAACATGACCACTGCAACGATCATCAATGATGCCGATAGTATCCTGTATTTTATCATCTTCTTTTCAAGTTTATAGTGTCTGTATTTTCTTGCTGTAATTCATCTTTGTTATCAGAACCAGTCTTTGAAAAGTCATGGTCCCGGATTTAAATTTTATCGACCTTTAATACTTTAGTGATGTTCACTGGCTTTTGCGCATAGGTAGTCGAACAGCAGTCGAGTAAAATAGAACCACACTCTTCATTGTTCTTCTTTTCATAAGGCCCACAGTTATTTGTTCATCTTCATTATCATTTGTTCTGTTCCCATTCTGAACCAGTCGAAATCAACATACCCACCGGGCGTTTTAGTTGCATAATTGAAGAGACCAAACTTGTTGCCGGTGAATACGGCAAGATTAAATTTCATGTGCAGCGTATCACCCAATGCCATGAACTTCTTGTTATCACTGCTATAGGCGAAAGTGGCTTTATCAGAAACATAGTATGCCGAAGCCCGGAAGTACACCACGCTACTCGTGAGTGCGGAAGAAGCGATCTCCAGTCCATTGTTTACCATCACGATGTATCGATTTCCCTGAACTTGTTTTACAGCGATGTAAGCATAAGGATCCTGAAATACTGCTAGGCCAGCAACATCACCATCTTGCATTTTACTGACGTCTAATTTTGCAACGCCTAGTGTAGGCATCGCATCAGCGTAATAGGTGAACATTCTTTGTGTAAGCGTATTTCGTGCATCACGAAGATGAGACACCACCTTGCCTGTAGTCAACCTTAAGGAACCAGATTTCTGTTGCAGCGACCATTTTGTGGAATCAGGATTATGATTCCAACCCCATTGCATGCCCAGGGTTTTACTTTCAAATTCATCTGAGGTTGGCAATGTTTTAACCGGATAATTTTTTCCAACATTGGGCTTTCTGTACGTAATAACACCTTTACCATCAACGCCAACCATCGGCCATCCATTCAACCACGTTACCGGTTGCAGAGAAGGGAACCGACCAAATGCACCTCGATCTGAAAAAAGAATAGTCCACCACTCACCAGATTGAGTCTTTAGCAGTGCGCCCTGATGAATACCGAAATTGATATTGTTACTTGAGTCACTTATCAGCACTTTCTGTTCATAGGGACCATAAATACTTTTTGAGCGAAGTCCAACTTGAATTCCATCCCGTCCACCGTAGGTACCATACAAATAGTAATAATCATTAATCTTATAAGCGTGAGAGCCTTCCAGTCCACCACGAATATTTCCGGTGAACACCAGCGAATCCTTCCTAAGAGGAACCAGGTTGTTATCCACTTCTGTAACGTAAATTTTACCGTATCCATGCAACACATAGATTTTTCCATCGTCATCGTAGAACAATCCAGGATCATAAAAACCTTTGGGTAATTTCCTTACGTCCCATGGGCCTTCAGCTTTTGCAGACGTGCAAAGAAATCCACCTTCATCAAGGGTAATGAAGAGCAATTGAAATTCTCCATTGTGATACTTTATACTCGTTGCCCATTGACCATGGGCGTATCGATAACCTGCTTCAAGATTGTAATTCCGGTGAAAGTCAAATCGCGGTACCGCATTGCTACAGTACTCCCAGTTTACCAGATCCTTTGACTTGAGTATGGTCACGCCTGGAAAAACAAACATGGTTGTCGTAACCATATAATATGTGTCATCCACCAGGATAACATCCGGATCCGGAAAATCGGCATTGATAACGGGATTGGTATACGTTCCATCGCCATTGTCACTTTGATTTTGTTGTGCGTCAGCGATGAAATGGCCTGATATAAACCAAAGGGTTGCGAAAATAATGGCAGGGAGCTTCAATCGCACGGTTTAATTAATTAAGTGTTAATTATACAATTATAACACAGTGGCTTCGATAAACAAAATATCGTTTGCGAAAACGGTTGAAGTTTGTTAGCACAAGATCTTTTGTTGAGATTTTGTACAGAATTGGTTTTGAGCCTTTGTGCTCACCAATAGCCAATTTGAGGAACACTAACTTGATTCCGATCATTTTGGGTGGAAACCACAGCACTTGATGATCAAGTCTAATTTGGCATACCATAATATCCGCCTGCTGGATTCAAAGTTTTCAACTTTCCCTTTGCTGTTCCTAATTTTTGTGCGGATGCTTAAATGGAAATAAAAGGATACTTATTTAATATCAGTTCACTTTTCTATTTTTTATCATCTAACTCAATCCATTTTTTCGCTTCTTTCTGATTGTGGAAAACCACTACTTCTGTGTTTGTTCCAATAACTGACATTCGCGCTTCAAGTAAGTCGCGTAGTGTGTTGACCGGTCTGTCATTCAACCGTAGTATCACATCATTGACTTGCAAGAACTTGGAAGCTCGGGATCCAGGAGTTACTTCTATTACAATTACACCTCTGGCTTTATCCATTCCGGTTGCCGAGCGCTCTCCCAGCGTGGTGAGATTCTTAACTTTAGCCCCCATAAAGTCAATGACCTCGTCATCACTCAGTTTAGAAAGTGCAATCATTGATGGTATCGACACTTTTTTTGCCAGCATCCTCAATGCTGGTGAAACAACACCGAAGCTGTCCATAGCAAAGTTTTTGAAGCCTGTGGAAAAGGCTACCGAACCATCCTTTAACCGAAAATCACCTTGCTGAGCATCCACGAAATCAAGCTTGCCGCACACAGAATGTTTGTCTGTCCCTCTACTCCAGGCAGCTTTAAGCGAAGCAGAATCAGGAAATATATTGTAATCAATTTCTTCGCCCCAAATTTTGATATTTATGGGTAAGTATCCGGATGAAACAATGTTGTGACGAAACACATCATTACTGTTTTTAAACCAGACGTGCGGATGAAAGGTGTTGTTAACGATGATATTATTTTCAACAACACGTTTAACGCCTTCCCGAAGTTTTATACCTCCATTCAGACAAAGATTATTATAGATTAAATAGTTGCTTGAGCCATCATCGAGGTCAATATCCCAACCATGGTCACAACGCATACGATTATTACGAATGGTGATGGGTTTTACTACATCGAGCATGGTAAGCTCGTAGTTAGTTTCTACAATGGAGTCAAGCATCTTTTTATCGTGGTGCCAATATCGATCTCTTCCCCATGAGTTAAATGAACCATGATCACCACTTTCCTTCACGGTATTAAATACATCATTGTGCTCGATGATATGGCCGCCCCATGTTCCCTCACTTACATTTATGCCGGCACGGGGCACATCGTAGATGGTATTATGACTAATGATAATATCCTGACACATCGACAACTGTACGCCTGCAGATTGTTTTTCTGTTAACCCTAAATCAAACATAAGATTATCAAACGCTATACAATCTTTCGGGTAATTATTTGTCTTGGGGCCTGGGGTACGGTCAATTTGAGCTAAAGGTACCACCTCATAATATTCAAAGCTTGGTGAACGCACAGCATCCGGGTCACCCACGAAGCAGATGGCACTCGCACCAACTTCTGAAATGCGACAGCCAGATACTGTACAACCTCGATTGTATTTATTAAAGAATACTGCGTTGCCTCCTAAGTTAGTGAGTGAGCAATTTTTGAGCGTACAATTTTTCGCACCATCAAAAAGCACAGCTCCTACACGATAAATCGTCCAATCACTCCGCAGCAACGGTTCCTTATTTTGCATGAAACTGCGTAGCGTTTGTGTAAGCGCTAAACCTTCGATGTTAATGTTTGTTACAGGATTTTTTTCACTGCCTCTAAATTCAAACAAATGTGTGATCTGTGGTGTTTCAATTTTTGCTGTTGTTATATCGAGTCCTTTGGGCGGATAATAGTATAATGTTTTTGCTTTCTTGTCGTAATACCATTCGTTTACAGTATCCAATTCTTCGAAAATATTTTCAACAAAGCGATGTCTTCCATGCATACCCATGCGCCTGTTATTTTGCCAGCCACCTTCGAGCGTAAGTTCACCTTTGTCATTTTTTCCAGTAATGATGTAATGAAAATCTCCCCATTCATTCTGGTGAAGGGCGTGTACGTATCCGCCTTCAGGTGATTTCCACAGTGACGCTCTTTCTTTGCTAGCCGCATCGGCCGCTGTTCCGCCAAGAAAATGAGCGGCAGGATCATAGTTTGGATAACGCGCCATTCGTTGTAATTGTCCGTTGACAATCAACTGATCGAAAATCAAATTTTGATTCACTTTTGCGCGCCAGATACCATTTTGGTGAGGTATCCATTTTAATTTTAAAAGCACTCCCCCACTAACGGTGACTGGCTTATTTTCAAAGTTTGTTATGGTTAGTGTTGCATCCTCTTTGCGGGAATCTTCTGATGTAAATACAATGGGTTGATCCAGATAATAACTGCCTTGCATCAGATCTATCTCCACATTTCCCAGGGTTTTGCGGGCCTCGGTTTTCGCTCTGTTTATCGAAGCAAAGGGATGTGTTTTTGTTCCGTGTCCGGCATCATTTCCTTTTGGAGCGACATAAAAAATTGTCTGTGCACACAATCCAACGGGCAATAACATGGCCATCATTATCAATATTTTTCGTGTTTTGTTCATTTCAATTAATACAAAGTATTTATTTCGCATACAACTTTAGAAAGCTCAATCGATTACTCACTTGTTTGATCCATTCACGCGCCATTAGTTCGTGACCGAATGCAGTTGGATGGACTCCATCCCAAATCCAGTAATCAATTGGAGCTCGTTTTCGTGCTTCTTCAAAGGCAGAGGGATAATCCACCAAAACCGCATTAAAATCATTCGCAATCCTTCTCACAATATCAGCTCGTTCCAGTGTTAATGGATGCCACTTTTCATACTGGCTCTTACGCCAACCAGATGCAAAAAAGAATGGCAATCCCAACACGATCAAAAGACCTGGATTTTGTTCCTTACATGAAGTGAGTAGTTTGCGATATTCGTTTTCAAACATTTTTGCATCTAAGGCATCTTCTTTCCCATCAATTAATGCATTCACATCATTGATACCAACGAGTAGGCTTAATACATCCGACTTGAGGTCCAGTGTATCTGTTTGCCATCTTTTTCCAAGATCATTAACTGTGTTTCCGCTTATACCGCGATTTATAAATTGAAACCCATGCTGTGGAAAATCAGTGCCAATTCTACTGGAGACAGCAAAACAATAACCATGTCCCAAAATATGATTCGGATCCTCACTTCTTCCCCTGTTGCCATCAGTTATAGAATCACCCTGAAACAAAAAACGGAGGTTTTCTTTTTCCGGTTTTACAATTGCCGATTTTGTACTTGAACAAGCGGTTGATAATCCGGTTATAGCTATGCCGGCCACCGACATGCGTTTAATAAAATCTCTTCGATCGGAATTTTTTGCTTTCATTTCCTTTTGCATTCGCGATAATTAATCCTTTTAATTCACTGGTAGAAAATCTCTCGCTTCAAGCCACTTACGACAGGCATCCGGCCATGAAGATTCTGTATTTTTTGAACGTCCCAGTCCATATCCATGGCCACCCGATTGGTAGATGTGAAGTTCGCAAGGGACATGGTGCTTTTCCAAAGCCAGTGCATAGCCAATGCTGTTTTGCACTGGTACTGAGCCATCATCTATGGAATGAACCAGGAAAGCCGGTGGTGTCTCGTCATTAACTTGCAACTCATTTGAAAAATGCTTTACGCGATCTGAAGACGGATTTGCTCCAAGTAAATTATTCCGTGAGCCTGTATGTGTAATGCTGACATCCATTGATATAACCGGGTAGATCAGCAATGAAAAATCAGGGCGGGCACTGATGGGCGTAGCGAAGTCATAAACCTTTTCATTGAAATGCGTAGAAAGCGTGGATGCGAGATGTCCTCCTGCGGAGAATCCCATGATCCCAATCTTGTTGGGATCGATACCCCATTCTTTGGCGTGCTGCCTTACAAGACGAATCGCTTGCTGCCCGTCCTGCATGGGACCAACTGATTTATCAATCATGATGGCATCATTGGGCAGTCTGTAGTTTAAGACAAAGGCAGTGATCCCAATACTATTGAACCACTTGGCAACATCTGCTCCTTCATGTGCAATCGCCAGTTGCCAGTATGCACCTCCAGGGCAGATAATAACTGCTGTACCTGTTGCTTTTTCTGAAGGGGCGAGATACATGTGAAGTGTGGGTGTTGTGACGAATCTCATCTTGACCCAATGATCGGCAGAGTCGACAATTGGTTTGTAATTGGGGTTGTGAATTGAACCAGGAGCTTTTCCATCCCAAAGTTCAATTACCTTGCTTTGACCCGAGAGATTTCCAGTTGTCGCAACCACCAAAATTAATGACAAGGCTACTTGATTTATATTCCAAATTCTCGCCCAGCGAATAATCATCGAATGACAGGCAAGAATGCGAACAGTTACATTTATTTTCATTTATTAATTTTTTTAATCCATCTGATTAAATCCTTATTCGGTTATCCTATGTATCCCAGCAAGTCTTTTTGATTTCTTGTTGCTAAAAACTCTGGTTCTTTACTAAGGACTTAATTAATTTCGGACACTTTTTGTATTCGATTTTTCTACGTTTCTCTAACTCGTCAATGATTTCTAATAGTTGCATATACGCCATACGATTGCTCTTCTATGTCATAGAGGGGTCGTAGCAAATAGGTTTTCCCATTATTTTTCAGAAGGAACGAATGATGAACATCATCAACAGAAAGATTAGTTAAGATTGCCTCTCTGTCTCCTTTCAATACAAGCTCTGAGGAGTTCTCAAATGCCAGAAGAATCGGACCATAATAAATGGCTATCACATTTTTATCATCCGGCATCGTTTTAACATGAAACGCATATTGAAACTCCAATCTTATTTTGTCTTTGCTCTTCCATTCGCGGTCTAGCGTAATGTATGAGTTAGGTGTGATGTCTATGTTCTGCTTCTCGTTATTGATATAAACAGATACTTCTCTAGCCCATGAGGGTATAAATAAGTTAAGCTTGAATACGGATCTCTTTTTTGCAGACAATATAAATTCGATATCTGGTTGTGATGGAAAGTTTCCGGTCTGCTCCAGATCAATGCCTTTTTCTTCCCAGGCTACTCTCGAAGGAACATAAAGATTTACCCATAAGTTGGAATTGTTATGATAGTATATTCCGGAATTGAGTTGTGAAAATGCTTCTATACTTGAACCATTACAGCAGCGAAAATCATTTCCCTTCAAGAAGATTTTTCTGCGAGGCGAACCCAAAGGTAAATGATAGACACAAGCACCGGTACTTCCGCTTTGGAGAGCTAAAACAGAATTATAAAATGTATTCATGTAAACATCGGCAAATCCGGGGTCTCCGCTCCATGTAAAAAGTGTAGACGTAAGCTTTTGCGTGTTGTGAGAGACGCAGGATTCTGACGTCTCAGTTGTCAACGTGTTGCTAAGCCGACCTGGCACCCCCCAATGTTCAGCTTTTTCGGAAGTGGCAGTTACCGCATTAGGACGTGGCCCACTGCTGGAACCGTTTATATATGCATGGTCGGTGATGAGCATATTCCAAAAATTGACTGCTGCATTATGGTATATACTTTCTCCTGTGATTGAATATCTTTGCGCAAATCCATTGACGAGCACGAGGTGGGTATTTGAATGCAATCCCGACAAAATATTTTCATTTTTCGATAACGGGATAAGAAACCAGTCTCTGTCAAATATCTTAGCTAATGCCAGATGTTTAGGATTTTTTGAAACCAGATATAGTTTGTATAAAACTTCATTCATTGCGCCCGCTTCATTTGAAGGATTGGCACCAACGGTGTAAAGCATTTTTTCAATCGTGTTTTCATCAAGTTTAGACATCCGCTCCCCCACATAAGCCGCCATTTTCACAACTATTTCATACGCTTTTAAATTTCCGGTGCGTTGATAAACGTCCAACAAGCCCTGCATGATTTTGTGATAAGTATAGTAAGGAGCCCACACGCCCCCAAACCGGGTTTCAAGTGTATAAAAATCATTTTCAGGAAATGCACTAAGGTATCCGTCCCCCAGCGCCAGCTGACATTTGTCCAATTCATCAACCAAATAATTTAAGTTTTTTTTCAGTACGGGATCGGAATACTTTTCTACCAAACTGGAGACAGCAGAAAGGTAATGCCCTACAAAATGTCCCCTCAATCCGATACCGGGAGCTTCCCAACCTTCCAGCGGCTGCGCGGTTGAATGCAGCCCCGCGTTGATCCTGAAATTGTGTAATAACCTATCAGGGTCCAACGATTTTAAATATTCCGTATTCAAATCCTCCCGCTGCTTTATCCAGGACGATTTTAGATTTACCGACTTATTAGAAAAGGCGTGTGCCAGTGAATAATTTTCCTGAGCTATCAGTGAATGACAAATTAGAATATAAAATGTTGCTAGTGCTGAAATTCTCATAGCGAATACATGAATTTTTTTTTAAGGAACAAACCGGCCATTGCAATAACTATATTTCATATTACATATCATATAGTGATAACGTCCACTTCAGCATATCCTGTGTTATCGTTGCCTTCGGTATTTTTCAAAGCACTTAGCTTAATATAGCGGGCTCTTTCAGCTGAAAAGTTTTTGATCTGCCACAGCGGATTGTTTTTGATGTTAGAGAATTCACCATAATCCACCATTTTCCATTTTTTATTATCGGATGACACATAAAATTCATAGTGAGTAATAATGCCAGGCCCCCACATGCCTTGGTCAGGGTGATATTTGAAACCGATGAGATTTTGTTCACTTCCCAGATCGATGACCAGATCAACGGGCATTTTTTTGTCTTTGCTTTGATGATGCCATGAAGTAGAAATGTTTCCATCCAAGATCGCATACGCCTTTTCATCTTCGGCTCCAAGAATCTTCCAATCCTTTCGGCCAATATCAAATCTTTCAATTGCTACAGGACTGCTTTTATCCGTAGCAGGATCATAAGCAATCGCCTTTACATCCACTTTTCCATCAGTCGCAACAGGGCCGGAATATTTTTTCGATTGCTTAGTTGGCTCACTTCCATCCAAGGTATAATAGAAATAAGGTCCTATGTCATTTGTCGTAATGATTATTTCTCCAGACTGATCTCTCGTAATGGTGGGAGCATTCAGGAACACCGGTGCATTGTAAATTCCGATGTTGGAAATTACAGGGCTCGCCTTCGAACCATTAATACTGAAACGTACCTTTGTTGCTTCTACCGCAGGAAAACGAAGGATGCGTTTGTATCCGATCGTTGTTCCTTTAACTAATTCTTTCCAGGTTCCATCAGTGAACGCTTCTACAGTGAAAGACTTTACCCGCTGTCCTAAATGAATATATTCCTGTGCGAGAAAACGGTTGAACAGGGTTGGTTTTTCAAAATCTATGGTCAATGATGCTGTTGTCACGCTATCATCCGTTGCCCAATACGTATCTTTATTGTTGTCAATTACATTCTCCGCTCCAAATTGTTTTGCATTACCGCGTTCGTTCGAAGCACTTGCCTTCTGATTTTCTGCAAGGTCTTCAGCAAACGAAGCTTTCACAGTTGCTGCAAATTCCAATGCTGCTTTTTCATCATTTTTATGAATCAAACCATTGGGCATGATTGGGAAGTTAAGGAGTAGCGTACCGTTGCGCCCAATGGAGTTGTAATAGGTTTCCATGAGATAAGGCACTGTTTTCACCTTGCTGTCTTCACTTGGATGATAGAACCACTCGGGACGGATGGATGTGTTCACTTCAGCCGGAACCCATGAATCACCATCTTCAACACCAAAGTGCAGCATATTCCAGGGAACTTCTCCGGTACTATTCAACAAGCTCCAGTTTGTTTCGCCTACGTAGCCGGATTCCGTTCCTACCCAACGGAGATCCGCTCTGTCACCTCCATCATTCCATATCACGATATCAGGCTGAAGCTTACGAACAAGCTTGTATGTATTAGCCCAGTCGTAGTACGTGGTTCGATCTATTGTTCTGGTTTCATTGGCACCACCATAATATCCAGTGCCTCCGTTTGCTCCATCATACCACACTTCGAAGATAGGTCCGTAATTCGTTAGCAATTCGGTAAGCTGGTTTCTGAAGTAAGTGATGTATTCTGGCTTTCCGTATGCGGGGTGGTTTCGGTCCCATGGAGACAGGTAAATACCCAACTTCAAACCGTATTCTTTACACGCATCCGCCATCTCACGTACCACATCGCCTTTTCCGTTTTTCCACGGTGCATTTTTCACAGAATATTCTGTGTATTGAGAAGGCCAAAGGCAAAAACCAGAGTGGTGCTTTGCCGTCAATATTATTCCTTTCATACCCGCCTCTTTGCAAATGCGAGCCCACTGCCGACAATCCAGTTTTTCCGGATTAAACAGATTAATATCTTCGCTACCCGATCCCCAGGATTGATCTGTGTATGTGTTCAATGAGAAATGAACGAAAGCGTAATACTCCATTTCCTGCCACCTCATTTGGTTTTCAGATGGAACAGGGACAACAGGGGCTGGTGCTTCTATCTTGCTACAGCTTACACCGATAGAAAGGACTATCGTGTACAAAATATACCGGATCACGGTCTTGGATTTTTTCATATTGAAATTAAGGGATTTATTTAACGCTAATCAAAACCTCGTTTACTTTCAGTTTTTCGGAGGAAGCTTTTAACCTGATTTCACCTGCGTGCTTATCAGCTTGGATAAGAACCAGACAATATCCGTTGAAGGCCATGCGCTGGTTGGCCTTATCCGGTTCATGACTACTGGGATTACCATTTCCGACACCTATTATTTTTCCTGGTCCCTCAATTGAAAACGTTACGAGATTATTGGCTGTCGGTACTACCCTGCCTTTTGAATCTTTAATAGCTACCTTGATAACCGCGACATCACGACCATCAGCCTTGAGGGCATTACAATTACTGGTCAACTCTACCTGTGATGGAGTAGTAGTAGTCTCGACAATATCTTTGGTTACGACTTTTCCTCTCTTATAACCTCTTGCTTCGAGTTTTCCAGGTTGATAAACAAGATCCCAAATCAGTTTTTTGTAGGGAACTGCCTTTTGTTTTCCTATGCTTTTGCCGTTGAGAAACAATTCCACCTCTTCACAATTGGTGTAACTGTGTATCTGGATGTTATTACCTTCTTTGCCGGGCCAATTCCAGTGAGGAAAAATATGAACAACGGGGTTGCTGGTCCATGCTGCTTTATATGCGTAATATCCAAAATGCGAAGTGACACACGGCCATCGGTAGGGAGTTGGTTCGCCCCTATAGTCGAATCCTGTCCAGACGAAAGTACCACCAAGAAAAGGATACTTGACTATGTCCGCCCAATCTTCACCTGGAAAAGGTCCCCAGTCAGGTTGCCATTTGGTAAGGTTAGACACATACCCTTTTTCCCAATTGTTCTCATATTCTCCACGCGTTGAAATAAAGCTTGTCGATTCAGTAGAGAACACAACTCTTTGAAGATGGTTTTCATAATCTCTCACATACGCCATATTCTTATCTCCGTAATTATATCCTACCACATCGAGTACATCGCTGTATCCACCCTCATTTCTACCATGATTCATAGCCGCTGTGACTGGCCGCGTAGAATCAATCTTATGAGTTGTTTGTACCAGCGTTTCAAGTATCCTGGTTCCTGTAGCAGAACCCTGTATCCACTCTTCATTCTCCATGCTCCATATAATTATTGAAGGATGGTTCCGATCTCTGTACAGCATAGTTTTTAGATCCTCTAGTCCTTCGGCAGAACTAGACAGGTGTCGATTCTCAGCCAGGACAAGAATCCCCATGCTATCGCACATGTTCAGCATTTCAGGAGTGGATGGGTGATGAGTGCGATAACCATTACAACCGACTTCTTTGAGTAGTTGTAGCTTATACCAGTTTATTTTGTCTGGAAGCGCAACGCCAAGGCCAGCGAAATCCTGATGGTTGCTCGTGCCTTTTACAGGATAAAGTTTTCCGTTTAGCAAAAAACCATCACGGTTAAATTCGATTGTTCTTACCCCAAAGGTGGTTTCATAGGTATCAACCAAATTCTTATCTACCAAAACTTCAGTAAGTACGTTGTAGAGTGAAGGTGTTTCTGGCGACCAAAGCAACGGCCTTTTGATCGTTCCGGCCTGTACTATTTCAACCTGATTAAAAGGTTTGATCTGAAACGAAGTAGTTTTTGTGTCGAGTACAACGCCTTTACTATCCATAATTTTGGAAAGAAGCGTGACGTTTTTCTCCGTTTTGTATTCGTTGCTCAACGAGGTCTTTATACTTACGGAAGCCTCGTCTCCAGAAACTGTAGGCGTTGTTACGAACGTTCCAAACCTGTTCACATGAAGCCTATCCGTTTTTATAAGCCAGGTATGACGATAGATACCTCCACCTTCATACCACCACCCTTCGTACTCTCTGGCATCAACCCTAACCAATATTACATTTTTGCCTTCATCGCCATAACGTAAGACATCTGTAAGATCGTAGTTGGAGGGTGTGTATCCACTTTGATGATTCCCTAAAAGATGACCATTCACCCACACGGTGCTGTTCCTGAAAATTCCATCAAACTCGATTGAGATTTTTCTGCCCAGATCTGCTACCGGTACTTGAAATTCTTTTCTATAAAAGCCAACACCGGTAGGTAGATATCCATTGACAGCCGGTTGACTTCCCTGTGTGTTGTCATTTACAAAAGTACCTTCCACAACCCAATCGTGCGGAATGTTGACCACTCTCCAATCTGCAGAATAAAACATCTTGAAGTTATTTTCATTAGTATAGTCAATAACGGTATCTCTGGTGGAAATAATTTCCACATTTACATCGGTCAGCCCGCCCTGACCTCCCGCTTGTACCACCCGTTTTAAGGCTATGTCGCCTTTGTGGAACTGCCAGCTTTGATCAAAATTCTCCTGTATTCTTTTACCTGTAGTTGTGCGTTCATTTTGTGTTAATCCTTTAATAGGGAATACGAGCGAAAAAAGAAGGAGTATCACTAAAAACCTCACTACTTTAAATACATGATTCATTATTGTTTACTTGTTTTTATTCACCCTCTATAAATATGTATCACTGATTACCATTTTTTTTGGAAACCGTTTCTGTGATTCGATATGATCTAAAATTACCCATGAATTTACTGTCATTCTTTACGGAATAATTACTCCTTCAGAACCTTAAAAGATTTTGACCAGTTGAGGCCGTTTACCCGAACTAAATACAACCCTGGTTTGAGAGAAGCGCCCAACGATAATTTATTGGAAGCCCCTATATGTGTGCTGGTTTCTACTTCGTTGCCGGTAGCATCAAATATGATAATTTGCAGTTGTTCAACAGAACCTGGCACTTCAAGCTTAAAGGATGTGACAAAAGGATTTGGATATAGGTTAATGCCCAATTCCTCAGAACTATTTTCACTAAGCTCTGAAGAACTTTGCCTTCCACTCGATAAACTTCCTACTGTAGTAATCGACCACTGCTGATTTTGACTACTACTCTTCTTCCATTGACCTAAATCTAAACCATCTGTTGTTCGACCTAAGCCATCAAGATATTGCCCAGTAGCACGGTTCTTAAACTTAATGTCGGCACCTGAAGCTACCTGCAACCATTGCTGATTGAAACTAGCGCTGCTATTTTTTTGAATTACACTTGCACCATCATTGGTACTGCCATTGCCATCAAGGTATAAACCTGAAGCGCGGTTTTTTATTTTCACATAACTACCGGTTGTTTCAATAGACCATTGTTGTGCCGTACTACCACTGGAATGCCACTGACCGGCAATCGAGCCATCGGGGTATCTATACATTCCATCCATCAACATACCGGTAGCCCTGTTAGCTAAAGTGATGTAGGTTACGGATGGCGCTTTAACGAGCAGGATTGCCGTTGTAGATAGTGCCGGTATAGTTATAGTAAGTGAATTTGAATTTACCAATACTGTATTCGACTTTAGTGCATTCTGCGTGTGCGATACAAAAGTTTCTGTTGCCGGCAAAGATGACAACTGCAACGTTTGGTAAGTTCCATTGGCAACATTAAAATTGCTCAGATTGATTGTAACCGTGCGGGAAGCACTCATGTCACGATTGACAAGCATTACACTCAAAGAGTCGGCATTTTCGTTTATGGATGAGTAAGCAGAAACCGTATTTTCAAGAGAAGAAGTACTGGATACACTATATTTTTTTGCATTCTTGGTAAAGAGGTGTAATGTTTCCCACATGCCGATAGACCAGTTCCATGGTGAAAACAGTTCAACGCCATTGTTTGCAAATGTACCAAGATGCGAAGCATATATAACAGATTCAAGGCTTGGGTTGCTGCTTGACATGGTACCCCATTCGCTTACACCAGGTGTTATGCCATGGTTTGCTCCAAAATGTTCGTTTAACCAGTCGTTGACACGTTTGAAAATATATTGTTTTGAAAGTGAAGTATCCCAACCACCTGTACTTGTTCTAATACCGTTTGAACCCGGATAATCATAGGTCTCATCATAATAAATTCGGTGCCCCTGCAGAGCCTCAGTATCATTATTATAATATGGGTAGTTGTGAATATCTAATACATCTACCAGTTTGATACCGGTTGCCTTATACTCATCGCCAAGGCGTTTTATGAAATACTCAATCCACGGATAATACCGGCCATTGATGTATATACTTTCATTTGACCATTTGTACCACTGCCATTCGGAGGTGGTAACAGGTCCACAGAGCTTAATGCCTGGATATAAAGCTTTCGCTTTCTTCGCCAATTCTATGTAGCGATCCATAAAGGCAGATGCTGATATCTGTGTTGGCATAGCCCAATCATGCGTGCCACTCCATATATCTACTTCATTGTCCATATTCCAGTATAGAAACTTGTTCTTATTAAATCCTTTACCATTGTCTCCGAACATATGATTAAGAATTGCCACCGAAGAGTCTGCTGGCCACAGCTTACTGAACAAATCCTTGTTTCCTTCAACCAAAGCCCTACCCCCACCGTTTGGATCAGGCGTTCCTCCACCGGCTAAATTCTGACCAACACCAGACCAATATTGAGATTGGTTGTAAGCCCAGTCGTTGAAATTGTTATTGCCGTTGGATGCAACTCTGCCCAGTAACTGAAAGGCAAACATGCCCTGTATGTTGGAAAAGTTGGTATTAACTTTTTGCGCCAGTACATCCCAATCAGAAGGATAAACATTGTTGTACCAGTCGGGATGAACATCAAGTTTTTGACGCCAATTATAAGCTGATGCGTTATTACCTCCGTTCATCCGCGCGAAGCGCAGCCCCGCATCTTTATAAAATTGATCTGATTTGTCAAAGCCTTCATTTCGTCCATATATGTAGGGTGAAATCAAGCGTTTGTTCTGAGTAGGATTAACTGAAATAGTTACATTTTGGGCAAGTGCTGCGGTTGTCAAAAAATACAACAACACAGAAAGCAGACACATTTTTGCCTGGTGAAGTATAGTTTTTTTCATGGTTAGGTTTGGTGGTTTGCCATTACGTTCATTGTTTCTTCTTTTGTTGCAGGTAGCTACTCCGATATGAACTATGCCGACTTAGGTTTTTACGATAGGTTTCTAGTCGTTATTATTCCTGTTTTTTAGTTTATTTAAACTTCGATGTACGCAGCGTTGCCTTTACCTGGCAACAACAAACTTTTCTTGTGATACACCACTGGCCCTACTGACTGATAATATGTAGATTCCACTAGAGATTGTTGATATATCTAATGTGATTGGCGTTACACCGTCATAGTGTCCCTGAACAGAACGTATCTTGCGGCCCCACTGATCAAGCACTGTGATTACCACGGGCTCTTCACGTTTCGAATCAATACTTATCAACAACTTGTCGAAACCAGGATTGGGATAGATATTCAGATTTTTCTTTTCAATGTGATCTTCAATTCCTGTTATTGTGCCAGGCGTTCCAGATAATAGAATTGCAGTCGTAGAAAGAGCGGGTACAGATATCGTGAACGAATTTACATTAACCGTCACTGAACTTGTTTTTAACGCATTATTGGTGTGCGATTTAAACGTCTCTGTCGAAGGTAATGAAGATAGCTGTAATGACTTGTAGCTTCCATTGGCAGCTGAAAATCCATTCAGGTTTACGGTTACATTACGGCTTGAACTCATGTCACGATTCACTATGATTACAGTCAATGAATCAGCTGCTTCATTCACAGTGGTGTAAGCCGAGACTGTGTTTTCAAGAGAAGAGGTACTGGATACACTATATTCTTTTGCATTCCGGCTAAAGAGGTGTAAGGTTTCCCACATTCCTGTAAACCAGTTCCATGGAGAAAACAATTCAACGCTATTGTTTGCAAACGTTCCGAGGTGCGAAGCATAAATGACTGAGGCAAGGTTTGGCTCGCTTGGCCCGGGACTCCATTCACTTACACCAGGGGTTATACCATGGTTTACTCCAAAATGTTCGTTTAACCAGTCATTGAAACGCTTGAAAATATATTGTTTTTTAAGTGAGTCATCCCATCCGCCCTTACTAGTTTTAATACCGTTTGAACCCGGATAATCATACGTCTCATCATAATAAATTCGGTGTCCCTGCAATGACTCAGTATCATTATTATAATAGGGATAGTTGTGAATATCGATTACATCGACCAGTTTGATACCGGTTGCCTTATACTCATCGCCAAGGCGTTTGATGAAATACTCAATCCAGGGGTAATACCTGCCATTTACGTATATACTTTCATTTGACCATTTGTACCATTGCCATTCGGAAGTTGTTATGGGTCCGCAAAGCTTAATACCAGGATATAAAGCCTTCGCTTTCTTTGCTAATTCTATGTAGCGATCCATAAAGGCAGAGGCAGTTATTAATGTTGGCATAGTCCAATCATGTGTGCCATTCCATACATCTACTTCATTGTCCATACTCCAATATTGAAATTGGTTTTTGTTAAACCCTTTACCATTAGTTCCAAACCAATAATCAAGAATTGCCACCGAAGAATCGGCCGGCCATGGCTTAGAGAACAAATCGATGTTTCCTTCAACCAAGGCCTTACCCCCAGGAGCTTGAGTATTGGGTACTCCTCCCCCGGCCAAATTCTGACCATGGCCCTCCCAGTACTGGGAATGGTTGAAAGACCAGTCATCGAAGTTGTGCTGACCGTTGGATGCAACTCTGCCCAATAACTGAAAAGCAAACATGCCCTGAATGTTGTTGGGAGTGTTGTCAATAACTCTTTGTGCTAATACGTCCCAGTCAGAAGGATAAACATTGTTATACCAGTCGGGATGAACATCAAGTTTGGCACGCCAGTTATAAGCTGATGCGTTGTTACCACCGTTCATCCGCACGAAGCGCAACCCCGCATCTTTATAATATTGCACAGATTCTTCCAAGCCTTCATTTCTTCCATATATGTATGGAGAAATCAAGCGTTTGTTCTGAGTAGCATTAACCGTTATCGTAACATTCTGTGCGAACGTGGTACTCATCGCGATGCACCACATCACTGCACACAGGAAATAATTTTTTATTTTCAAGAATAGTTTCATGGATAGCAATGTTTTAAATCTCAAAGGACATTCAGCACTTATTTACTTCCAGCGATAATGGCATCAATGGTACGTTGATCTTTGATTGTATTATTTTGTCGGTCTAACAAGCCTCCGGTATCCCACCAGAACGGGACAATACCACGCGTCTTCGCGTGCTTCGTCACAAACGTTACCCAGTGGTCAACGGCATCATTGTGCGTAGCTAAATCCTTAGGGGTATCTCTTCTGAAAGCACCATACTCGCCCATCAACACAGGGAAGCCTTTATCCACATACTGTTCTTTTAGCATTTTAGAGCCGTTAATCTGTGCCTCCTCGTCTCCCCATGTTGCCGTAAAATTGCGTTCAGGTTCGATGGCAGACTGAAAATCTTTACCCCAGTAGTAAGCCATATCACCCCAAGACGCATCTTCGCCCAGGCAACAGAATTGGAAAGGCGTATAATTATGTGACTCGTACATCATACGATTTGGGGTGGGATCAGAAGGGAATGCCGATACAGGCATTAGCTCGGCTGCCCCCTGCACCACAAGGGTCCTGTAAGTGTTGCGACCTCCTGTTGAGCGAACGGCATTTACAAAGGTTTGATGATAAGAAAGTAACACACCCATTTTAGTGGCATCATCAGCGTTTGGTTCGTTGGCGCTTGCAAACATGAGATGTTCGTCAAAGTCACGCATGGCTGTTGCGATTTGCTCCCAGTACGCTTTTTGCTTTCCGTTTACAGAATCTTTTTTGTTAGGAGTACAATTGTTTTCCAACCAACCACCATCCCAGTGTACATTGAGTAAAACATACATGTCATTATTTACACAGTACCCAACTACCTCCTTAACTCTGTTGATCCAGTTCTGATCGATATGAGCGGTTGCCTTGTTATCAACGTGATGCCAATCCCAGGCACATGGAATGCGAATGGCATTAAAACCACTTTGTTTTACAAACTTTATAAAGTCTTCTGTGATTACCGGGCTACCCCATCCTGTTTCTCCACCGGGTGCTTCAAATGTGTTCCCAAGATTTATGCCCAATTTCATTTTGGCGGCAAGCTCAACAGCATTACTGCTCATTCCTGTTGCATCAGGCGGTTTCGGAGAAGTGTTATAGGAAGGATATAGTTGGCTCATCTGAGACAATTTAATGCGCCTAGCCTGACCATTGTCTGAGGTAATGGTCAGTGTCGCAGTTCGTGTGGTACCTGTAGCATTAGGAACCGCAGATAGTTCAATCGTGGAAGTACCACTGTTTCCGCTGGTTTGACTAATCGACAACCATGCAGGCGCTGGATTGCCGGTGCGCCATTTTTCGTTACACATAACGGTAAACTCCGTCTCAATTCCCTCTGCAGGAATTGAGAGATCAGATATGGAAACAGATAGTTGCGGCTCTGCATCGCTTTCCTTGCAAGCGGAAAGAAAAACAGTCGCGAGAAGCATTTGAAGGAAGAACCTGATACAGGACTTCGTGTGGAGTAATTCTGTGTATTTCATTATTTAAGTCCTGTGTTAAGTGCATCAATAGTACGTTGATCATTTACGGTATAATTAGCTCTGTCCAACGCACCTCCTGTGTCCCACCAGAATGGTAATACACCGTGTGTCTTAGCCTGTTTAGTGACAAAAGTTATCCAATAGTCAACGGCATCGTTGTGGGTTACCAAATCAGCAGGAACATGAGTGCTACCGTCCCGTCTGTAGGCACCATATTCACCCATGAGCACGGGAATGCCCTTATCGACAAATTTCTCTTTCATTTTCTGGAAATATTCAATTTGATCATTCTCTTCTCCCCAAGTGGCATTGCGATCTAACTCTGTGCTAGAATGATGTCCTGCACCCCAGTAGTAAAACATTTTGCCCCAATCTGCATCTCCATCCATAAGACAGAACTGAAACGGTGTATAGTTGTGGACTTCAACCATCACACGATTGGCAACCTTATCTTCCGGAAGAACATTCATCAAATCATAAGTTTTTAGAATGTCAGTACTAGGACCTTGAATCACGAGAACGCGATAATTGTTCTTTCCTCCGGTGGATCGTACAGCATTGATGAAAGTCTGGTGATAGGTAGTGAGTATATTCATCTGCTCGGCATTATCAACAGGAGGTTCGTTAGCACTTGCAAACATAAGATGCTCATCATAATCACGCATGGTTGTTGCAATCTGTTCCCACAAGGCCTTTTGTTTAGCATTAATCGAGTCTTGCTTTATCTTATTAATATTGCCATCCAACCAGCCACCATCCCAATGAATATTGAGTAAAACATACACATCATTCTTTACACAGTATCCCACTACTTCCTTGACTCTGTTGAGCCAGTTCTGATCAATATGCGCAGTTGTCTTGTTATCCACATGAGACCAATTCCATGCACACGGAATGCGAATGGCATTAAAGCCATTTTGCTTTACAAATTTTATGTAGTCTTCTGTGATTACAGGACTACCCCATCCCGTTTCTCCACCTGGTGCTTCAAAAGTGTTACCAATGTTCCATCCTAGCGTGATCTTCTCAGCTAGTTGCGCTGCATTGCTGCTCATTCCTGTTGCATCGGGTGGCTTGGGTGTTTTGTTGTATGATGGGTAGATCAAACTCGCCTGAGAAATTGTAACGCGCCTCGACTGACCATTATTTGAATTAACAGACAAGATCGTTGAACGTGTGGATCCAGTGGCATTAGGTCCGGCAGTTATTTGAATGGCGGTTGTGCCACTGTTGCCATTGGCTTGACTTAACTGCAACCATACTGAGGCAGAATTGTTAATGCTCCAGCTATCATTGCTGCTTACAATTATTTCAGAGGTATCCATTTCCGCTGCGAGGGATATTGACGTTTCCGAAACTGATAGTTCAGGTTGAATACTTTCTTTTTTACAAGAGATAAAAGAAAAAATCGTAATGAGTAATCCTACAATTCCAATCGAACACTTGACCATTTATTCAATATTTTAGATATACGTTATTTTATATTTGATTGAAGAAGAAACTGCAGGTTTACGATCAATTTATTTTGATCCCTGCAGTTTCTTTCTGCAACAAACGAGTAATTGTTGTGTTATTATTTACCACTCTGAAATTATCAAAGACAGCATTAGAGCCTGTCATAATTCACACTCGCTTTTTACTTAGAGATGAAGTTATACAGTTCAAGTTCATTCTTACTTTTATGCTGAAAGCCCAGTTGCATACCATCCTCGGTAAGAGTTATGATATATGCTTTCGAGTAATCCACATTATCCCAGCCCATATTAAGTGGAACAACAGTGGCGAACGTTATCGTCTTTGCATCAATATCCATAAAGTAGCTACCTGAAAAAGTTCCATTCTTGGTTGCATCTAGGCCCTTTTGAGTTACAGCCACGGTTGGAATGATAGGAGTGCCTTTAAGTTTAAAGGTCATGGTACCGTAATCTTTAGGTCCAGGCATCCAGCTTTGCCACGTGGGTTCCCACGTCCAGCAATTTCCCCCTGATGTAGCACATCCATAATCCCACCGTAATTCCTCTCCGGAGAACCAAATTGGGCCTGGGAATTTTTGGGAAACTCCCTGGGCATTGAAAT
>JBDTTT010000089.1:0-23030 GCA_039930485.1 Chryseolinea sp. | reverse complement strand
GCTGATTTTAAAACATCAAGCATTGGCATTCCATACTCCACCATCATCTCCAGTTCGCGAGCATTGTCTCCATGTGCAAAAACTCCTACATCTCCACCAGCACAAATCGTTACACCTGCCTTCAAGGCTTCTTTAAAAGAGGTGCGCTTCAATGCAATACGTGATGGTTCTGGTTCAATTCCTTTTTTCCATCCTTTGTATTGACTCACGGCATCACCTGCAGCAATGGTCGGGCAAAGTGCCACACCCTTTTCTTTCATTAATGCAAAGACTTCTGGTGTTCCACCATCACCATGCTCTATTGTTTCAATGCCAGCAAGAGTTGCTCTGCGCATGCCTTCAGCCGTTGAAGCATGAGCCACAACGGGACGACCACTACTCTTTGCCGTTTCTACAACCAACTTTATTTCATCAATAGAAAAGGTAGGTTGCGCCTCCTCATTAATTCCCCACCGGTAATCAGCATATACTTTTACAATGTCTGCTCCTTTTCCAATTTGATCACGCACCACACGAATAAGATCTGGCCCATCAGCAGCTTCTGCGCCAAGCATTACATTGAAGTCAGTATCAAATCCTTTTGGTCCATAACTTCCGGTTGCAACAATCGCGCGACCAGCAACTAACATTCGGGGTCCGATAATAATACCTTCATCTATCGCTTGCTTTAAACCAACATCAGAATAGCCTGCTCCTTCAGAACCAAGATCGCGTACTGTAGTGAATCCCGCCAATACTGTATTCCTTGCATGAATAGTTGCACGTGCCACACGAAGTGCGTCTGATTCTTTCATCACTTGTTCAACCCATGGTGTTTCATTGTAAGGATGAAGTAATAGATGAGAATGTCCTTCAATTAATCCGGGAAGCAATGTAGACCCTGCAAGGACAAGTGTTGTTGCATTCTTTGGAAGCTTAAGCTGATTGGCAGGACCAGCAGCAGAAATAATATTCCCTTCAACAATCACGATCCAATCATTGTGAATTTGCTCTCCATCAAATACACGATCGGGTTTCAATATGTACGTTGATTGTGCAACACTATTAAAATGAATACTCAATAAAACGAAACACCAAAACAGAACATTACTCTTTTTCATCTCTTGATTTTAAGGCTTGAAAAGTTACCTTTAAAGAACTAAGTATCCAATAATGAAAAGATTCCTTTTAGCAATCGTCACAATCTGTTTCGCAACAGCAGTCATGGCTCAACCGGGAACAGAGATTTATATCTTCGATTTGAAATTGAAAAAAGATAAGATTACGATTTCAAATCCCACTCGCGTGACCAATCATCCGGGTTATGACAGTCAGCCGTTCTTTCATCCGGATAAACCAATACTGTATTACGCTTCTGCGGATACTTCCGGAAGAACGGATATTCTCAGTTATAACTATCAAACAAAAGAATCAAAGAAATTTACGTCTACATCCGAACGTGAGTATTCTCCGACTGTGACGCCTGATAAAAAATTCGTTTCCTGCATCATTCAGCGCGATGATAGTAAACAGGATTTAGGAAAATATCCAATTGAAGGAGGCGATGCCATTACCATTATTAATAATCTTACCATTGGGTACCATGCATGGTTGGATAATGACAATGTAATGGTGTTTGTCCTGGGCGAACCTCAAACATTACGATTGTACAATGTGCCAACCGCTAAAGATCTTTTACTTGCTGATAGTATCGGACGTTCTCTTCATCTGATACCTAAAACAAAAACCATAAGCTATGTTGATAAATCCTCCGCATCCAAATACTTAATCAAAAGAGTGAAGAGCATTGATGCCATCGATGTTTTGGCAGAAGCACTCCCTAATCGTGAAGACCTTACCTGGACAAACGATGGACGAATTGTAATGAGTGATGGTGAGAAACTTTTCTATCTCGATACAGAAAAAAGTAAAGAGTGGAAGCCAATTAAAGTAATCGGTGGAACACTTCCATTAAAAGGTATTTCAAGATTGGCCATTAATTCAACAGGAGATAAAATTGCCATCGTTATGAATGAGTAATTAACCGTTGATGGAATAACGAAGCAGTTGTGAGTCTTTTATTCTTGCGTTTTTTATCTTGGAATTCCATATCAAACAAATTCTGCTTTACCTCAAACTTAAACTTGTTCATAGATGAAAATTAAAATCTTTACATTCCTCTTCCTGGCAACATGTTCTGTTTTTGCGCAGTCTGCAAAAACGAAAATCAATCCGAATAAAACAGCAACGATTCAATCCGTAGAAAAACATCAGCAAGAGCTAACTAAACTCAGTGATGAAATTTGGGCATATGCTGAAACGGCATTGAAGGAGCTTAAATCATCTAAGGCATTGGCCGATTATGCTGAAGCACAGGGCTTCAATGTGAAGCGTGGTGTTGCTGGTATGCCAACCGCTTTTACGGCAGAGTTTGGTTCGGGCAAACCCGTTATTGGTATTATGGGTGAGTTCGATGCCTTACCTGGAATTTCACAAAAAGCAATGCCAACAAAAGAAGCCCTTGTACCTGATGCCGGTGGCCATGGTTGCGGACATAATTTATTTGGTGCAGGAAGTCTTGGCGCAGCAGTGGCAATCAAAGAGTTAATGCAGCAAGGAAAATTAAAAGGCACCATTCGTTTTTATGGAACACCTGCGGAAGAATCTGTTGGTGGAAAAATTTACATGGCCCGCGAAGGACTTTTCAATGATGTCGATGTTTGTCTCGACTGGCATCCCGATGTTGAGATAAGCGCAAACATGGAAAGTTCTCAAGCCATGGTTGATTTCGTTGTTGAGTTTAAAGGTAAAGCTGCACACGCAGCGGCCGATCCATGGAATGGACGAAGTGCTGTTGATGGATTAGAAGCCTTTACGCATGGTGTAAACCTGTTACGTGAACACGTTAAACCTAGTGTGCGCATGCACTATGCCATTATGAAAGGTGGTGATGTTCCAAACGTTGTTCCAGAATACGCCATGGTATGGATGTGGGTTCGCGATTCGAAACGTACCGGAGTAGAAGATGTTTTTGCTCGTGTAAAAGAGATCGCAAAAGGAGCTGGAGAAATTGCAGGAGTAGAATCAAAAATAACAATACAAACAGGAGACTACGAACTGCTTGTGAATAAGAAAGGTGCGGAAGCGCTACAGAAAAATTTAGAAATACTGGGTCCCATTACATACACTCCTGACGAAATTGCATTCGCTAAAAAAATACAAGAAGTCCAGGGTGGAAAACAAACCGGATTAAATGGAAAAATCAATCTGCTAAAAGCTACTAAAGAAGATCCTGCAGGAGGATCTACCGATGTTGGTGATATCAGTTGGATTGTTCCAGAGATTACTGTATTAGTTACCACTGCACCGGCAAATACTGCATGGCATGGTTGGTCCGTTGTAGCATGTGGTGGAATGTCGATCGGTCATAAAGGAATGCTGTTCGCAGCGAAATCACTAGCTATGACCATGGTTGATTTATTTGAGAACTCCCAACTACGCACCGATATCCGAAAAGAGTTTGATGAACGCAAAGACGGGCATGTTTACAAATCATATTTGCCAGATGGACCTCCTCCGATTCCTGCTGAGAAATAGAAAGTAAAATTTGAGAGATAAAATTTAATCCCGATTGGCTTCCAGAGATTAGAAGCAATCGGGATTTTGTTTGATTGACTACTCAACAAAAAGCACCAGGCCTTTTAAATACTCTCCCTCCGGATGAAAGATCGAAACCGGATGATCAGCTGGTTGAGTGAGAAGATGCAATACTTTTATTTGTCGCTTGGCCTGAATAGCGGCTGATACAATGGTGTCATAGAAAAGTTGTCGATCTACAACTTGCGAGCATGAGAAGGTAAAAATAATTCCGCCAGGCTTAATCACACGCATGGCCTCCGCATTCAATCGTTGATATCCACGCACAGCTTGATGACGTGCATCACGATGCTTGGCAAAAGCAGGAGGATCTAAAATGATTACATCGTATGCATCTTGCTTGTCTTTCAAAAAATCAAAAGTGTCTTCTGCATAGCATGCATGTTTCTTCGCATCGAAACCATTTAAGTCAATATTCTTTCGGGTAAGCGTAATCGCTTTTTCAGAAGCATCAACAGAATGAACTAATGCAGCGTTGGCTTGCAAGGCATACACTGAAAATCCTCCGGTGTAACAAAACGTATTCAATACTTTTTTACCGGATGAAAAGTTACCCAGCAGTTTTCTATTCTCGCGCTGATCCAAAAAGAATCCAGTCTTCTGACCTTCTTCCCAATCGATAAAAAATTTATTGCCATGCTCCACCACAACGTGTGGTACTATTCCCATTCCATAAAGATATTCGTCTTGTTGTGCATCGCGAACTTTTCCGGGTAATGTCGATTGACTTTTATAATAAACTGCTTTCAGTTTTTCGCCAAACAATTCCTTCAACGCTTGAGTAATGTTTTTTCTATCCTCATGCATACCGACTGAATGCGCTTGCATGATGGCAACACCATCGTACCAATCGATAATCAATCCAGGTAATCCATCACCTTCACCATGAATCAATCGAAAGGCATTGGTTTGCGGGGAAGGCAGGTTTGTGCTATTTCGTAGCTGCAAAGCCTGTTGCAGTTTTGCTTTCCAAAAATTTTCGTCCGGTAGGGTATCGCCAAACGATAACAAGCGCACAGCAATGCTTCCGTTTTGATAATGTCCAAACCCCAACACTTTATTTTTAGCACTCTTTACTTCCACCCAGCAGCCATCGATCACTTGTCCATCTAAGGTTTGAATTGCACCTGAAAAAATCCAGGGATGAAAACGTTCAATCGAAAACTCTTTACCAGACTTGAGTGTAATCTTCCCCTGAATTGTCATTTCAATATTTGCTTTCCGCAAAAGTATCTAAAATAAAGTGAAGGAGGAGAAGAGAATAATGGTTGGCTTATTTCAGCCTAATGAAATTATAAGGAATCACCTTTTCATCTCCTTCAATAGAAGCTTCGATAAAGTCCTGATTGTTCTTCCGAATCAGCTTATATCGAATGGCCTTTGGAAAATCATGTTCAGGATTTTCAGCCAGAAATTTATCAGCATTGTACTGTGTGATTTTAAACTTAACGGGTGCGGGGTTTTCAGGAACATTCGAAATGTAAAAAAAGAAAGGTTGTTCAAACTTTATTAGCAGTTTCTCCATCACTGTGGTGTCGCCTTCTTTGATTCGGTATGAGAGACCCTCCAGTGTTTTTTTATCAGTTGAAACCCTCCACTCTTCAAAAATATTTTTTTCGGTAAGCTTCCATTTGCCCACAAGCCATCCAAACTCTTTTTGTTGCGCCTGACTTTGCTGCCAACCAATCAAAAACAAAATGAACAAAAACGGAAATCGAAAATAAGGTCTGGTCATTCCTAAATGTAAGACTTTTACTTGAACAGTAACTACCCCAAATGGCGCGTCCCGAAAACCTAATCCGATCAGAACGCGTATTAATGTGTACTCAAAACAGAATGACAGAGGGCGTTGAAAAAATGACAGAATTTACTTTTCTAAAAATGACAAATTTTCTTTCCTTACAGACTTTGTCTGGTTTTTGCTAAAACACAAAAAATTTTAATATTTGAAAACTATGAAAAATTTTGGATCACTTTTCTTGGCGGCAGTATTGGGTAGCATTTGCACCCTTGCCGCATTTCAATGGTTAGACAAAAAAGAAAACAATGTAAAGTTGGAGTACCTCGCGGCTACACCGGCTACAAAAGTTGCCTACTCCGTAAATGAGAATGGCGAAGCTGTGCCACTTGACTTTACAGATGCTGCAGAAAAAGTAATGCCAGCAGTAGTCTACATTCAATCCACTCAGGATGGAGGGAGTGGTGAAGAGCAGGCGCGGTCAAACGATTTGTTCAAAGAGTTCTTTGGACCTCAGGCTCCGCAAGGTCCTCGTCAAAGTTCTGGCTCCGGAGTAATTATTAATGAAGGGGGATACATTGTAACCAACAACCACGTAGTGCAAGGTGCTGATATTGTTGAAGTGACTTTACATGATAACAGAACCTTTAAAGCAGAGGTAATTGGTACTGATCCCGACACGGATTTAGCTGTAATAAAAATCAGCGAAAAAGGTCTGCCTGCTTTACCTTTCGTTGATTCTGATCAATCAAAAGTAGGTGAATGGGTATTGGCTGTTGGCAATCCTTTCAATTTAACTTCTACTGTAACCGCTGGTATTATCAGCGCGAAAGGAAGAAGCATCAACATTTTAAATCGCAACACGAAAGAGGGGAACTCCGCTATTGAATCATTTATTCAAACTGATGCTGCAATCAATCCTGGAAACAGTGGTGGTGCATTGGTAAATCTAAATGGTGGTTTGCTTGGTATCAACACAGCGATTGCAAGCCCTACAGGTTCATATTCTGGTTATGGCTTCGCAGTGCCTTCGAATATTGTAAATAAGATTGTAGAAGACTTGATTAAGTTTGGAACAGTGCAACGTGGCTGGCTGGGAGTAAGCATCCAAAACGTGAACAGCACGCTCGTGAAAGAACAAGACTTAGCCGTTAATGAAGGTGCTTACATCGGTGGCTTTGCTGAAAAGAGTTCTGCAAAGGATGCCGGACTTAAGGAAGGTGATGTTATTGTAAAAATTGATGAAGCGTTCATCAAATCAAATACCGCATTAACGGAAGCCATTGGTCGTCATCGGCCAGGTGATAAGGTAAGTGTAATAGTGAATCGTAAAGGAAAAGAACTGACCATTCCAGTGACGTTAAAAAGTCGCGATGGAAAAACAGGAGTTGTTAAAGCTGAAGAAAGGGATGCGTTTGCTGCCCTTGGGCTAGAATTAGAAGAGGTAGATGGAAAATTGCTGAAAAAATTAGATATTGACAACGGTGTTCGGGTAAAGGACCTTGGCAATGGCAAACCAGCAAAATATACTGACATGCGCGAAGGGTTTATCATTACTAAAGTGAACGATACACCCGTTAAGAACGTTAATGAACTTACCGAGCTATTAAAGAAAAAGAAACAAGGTGATTTAATTATTCTCTCCGGTACCTATGAAGATTTTCCAAGAGAATTTAACTATGCTTTCAGGATGTAATAAATTCATAAATTCAACTATGAGGAGATTGTTTAGAAAGGGCGAGCGAGTACGCAGCAAGATTGATGGAAAAGTGATGGAGGTTTTAAAGTACATCAAAAACAATTTTGTAGAAGTAAAATCATTTGATCTCGAAAAGAAAGAGATCAGGGTTAACAAGATAAAAGAAGACAAGCTCTCTAGAGCTGCTTAAAAAAGTTAATTGTTATCCGTTAATGGTTAATGGATCTTTGCGTAGATCCAAGACTGAACTAAATTTAGTTCAGTCTTGGATCTATTTTGTTTTTAAAGTGCTTCATTCTTCAGTACGTTCTTTCAGCCAGAACACACTGCAATCAATTCTGTTAATCCTGCAAATTCGATAAATTCTGTTTTACCTTTGGCATTAGTTAAATTTCCCTGTCATCAAAAAATTTGAAATTCCTGCTTACTACCGGTCCGCTATCACCGGAAAAATAAAAGAATCGCGAAGAGTTAAAGATTTGCGCAAGCAAGACTTTACACCAACGCTGTTAGATTTTGGTCCAGTGCAATTTTTCATTGCTCGGCATTTTGGTTTTTGTTATGGGGTAGAGAACGCCATTGAAATAAGTTATAAAGCCATTGAAGAGAATCCTGATAAGCGCGTATTTCTTTTGAGTCAAATGATTCATAACCAGGAAGTGAATCAGGATCTTCAGGGTCGTGGTATTCAGTTTATAATGGATACAGATGGAACACAATTTATTCCCTGGAGTGACTTAACAAAAGATGATGTCGTAATTATTCCTGCATTCGGAACAACATTAGAGACTGAGCACCTCTTGATGGATAAAGGGATTGAAGTTCAAAAATATAATACAACGTGTCCGTTCGTTGAGAAGGTTTGGAATCGTTCAGAAAAATTAGGCATGGATGACTTTACCGTTATTATTCATGGCAAACCAAAGCATGAAGAAACGCGTGCCACATTTTCTCACAGTTCAAAAGGAGCACCCTCCATAATCGTTCGTGATATGAACGATGCTCATCGTCTGGGTGATTACATCACTGGAAAGAAATCAAGCGATGATTTTTTTAAAGAGTTTGAAGGACAATATTCTGAAAACTTTAATCCATCAAAAGATTTCAAACACATTGGTGTAGTAAATCAAACAACGATGCTTGCAACCGAGACACAAGCCATCGCTGATTATTTTAAGCAACTGATGTCAAATCAGTTTGGTGCAGAGGAAATCAAAAAACATTTTGCAGATACGCGTGATACATTGTGTTATGCAACGAATGATAATCAGGATGCAACCTATAAACTTCTGGAGACTGATGCAGACTTAGCGATTGTTGTTGGTGGATATAATAGTTCGAATACTTCTCACTTGGTCGAACTGTGTGAACGGAAGTTTCCTACCTATTTTGTCAATTCAGAAAACGAGATTATTTCAAACAAGGAGATTCGGCATTTCAACTATCACCGAAAGGAGAAAATCGCAACAGAGAATTATCTGCCGATAAAAAATCCGGTCAAAATTATCTTAACAAGCGGAGCATCATGCCCGGATACGTTAGTGGACCGGGTGTTGCTCCGATTGTTGAGTTTCTTTGATGGCTCTAAAAAAGTGGAAGAACTATTGAAGGAATTCTGATTCTTAAAGCGACTGGTTCATATTAGGCTTTTGCCTTTTTCTTACCGTCATCTACTTTTTTACCGCTTTTATGCTCGCCTAGAATGATCACATCTTTTGTGTTCTCATATTGCTTGGCAGCTTGCATCATAGCTTCGTGGGTGTCGCGGATAACGATTATGCCTGCTTTAGCGCCTTTATTACGCAATTCGAGATAAAAACCATCTTTCTTTTTCTTCGGTAATATTGGGGGTCTTCCCATGATTGTGTGTTTTTAAGTTAAAATCGCCTTTCTCACTTGTCGACAGCAATACAACAGCTAAAGGCCTGAAATCGTTTCGGGCCGCAAGATCGCTAAATCTTTTGACTTTGATGACTGTTTTTTTTGAAAGGTGGGATTATCTGCTTAACTGGGTGCTTTTAAAAAGTTATTGTGATTTCTTCAGAATAACATGTGGTGTTTCTGTGAGATCACCATTGAAGATTTTCGTACATAAATTGCTAATGTTTTCAGACTCGTTTACTCAACTAGGAGCATCGCTTCGATCTGCGTTTAGCGCAGATGCACGGAGTATGATTAGCTTTTCATAGTGAAATATCAGACGTGCATTTTAGAATCAACGAAGGTTAGCCCGCTTGAAGCGGGCTAACCTTCGTTGATTTATTAAAGAACTCATCAGTACAATCCTGCTTGTAGCAGGATTGTACTGATGAGTTCTTTATGCGCGGCCTACGCCTAGATGAATGCACAAATTTCAATCTCCGCGCAAGCGCACGGATGAACTTCCTTCGGATGCTTCGATCGCGTTTGTCGATTACTCATGAAATCACACATCAATTGTTTTTTACGCATTCTTTTCGCGCTAGATAGAACCACCTTCCACTAATACAGACTCAATGATAAGTTCTTGGTCGGCTGTATTGCCTTCGATGTAATCCATCATTCTCTTGTAAGCCAACTTGCCTAGTTTATAACCACTCGTTTCAACATACGTAATTTCTGGCCAGTATAATTTGGGGAAGAAGCCATTACTTAATGTGATAACCGAAACATCATCTGGTACTTTCAGCCTCAATTGTTCAAGTGCTTTCATTACACCAATTAGAATCTCATCACTCATACAGAAGATCGCATCCGGTTTTACTTTGGATGAAAAAACTTCGTGGGTCTTGGATCGTGATTCTTCAGTATTACCAACGTGAGTAATCATTATTTCTGATGATGTGCCTGCAAAAACCTTTTGATATTCATCCAATCTTCTTTGGGTTATCGATAGATGTATATCTCCAAAAAGCGATAAGATTCTTTTCTTGTTTTTCTTCTTCAATACATTCGCAGCAAGATCAGCTGCTTGTGCATCGGCCAGACAAACTTTGTTGCAATTATTTTGTGATGGAACTTTATCAAAGAAAATTACAGGAACGTCTTTCTCTTTCAATTTTTGAAAATCAGTGATGTCTTCCGTAAACGTAGAGAGACATGCGAATACTCCCGATACACGATTTTGCTTACACAATTTAATATTCTCTATTTCCTGATCCGGATCATCGCTGGATTGTAAAATGAAAAGAGCATACCCCGCTTTTCGAGCTTCCTCCTCGATAGATGCAATGAACGAATCATAAAAGAACCCCGAAATAGTAGGAACAATGACACCAAAAATATGGGTGTTGTTTGTGCGCAAGCCAACCGCAAAGGCGTTGGGCTCATAGTCCAATTTCTTCGCGAGCTCAAGCACGCGTTGTTTGGTTACCTCCGAAATATCCTGATGGTTTTTAAGCGCACGAGAAACCGTTGAGGGGCTCAGCTTTAGTATTTTCGCAATCTCAAATATGGTGGTGCTGGATTTCATTATGGTTTATCGAATTACTTAAATGTAGAATTTTTTAATTTCAATCCATCAACTCCAGAAAGCCAAGATATGATGCTGTTACCTATCTTGCATACCTGATTTACATCAATGAAAAATCCATCTCTCATTCTGCTTACTTATCTGGTCTTTATAATCGATATAACCGCACAAGAGTTGCCGACTGATTCCGTCAAACAACTTGATGAGGTTGTTATTAATGCTTATCAATATAATCGTCCTTTATCCGAAGTGCCTTTAGCAATTGGGTTAGTTGGACAAAAAGAGCTTAATCGTTTTGGTGCATCCTCGCTTGTTCCTGTTATCAATTCTATTCCGGGTGTTCGAATGGAGGAGCGTTCCCCGGGAAGCTATCGTCTATCGATTCGTGGCAGCACCCTTCGCTCACCATTTGGTGTGCGCAATGTAAAAGTGTATTGGAATGATTTGCCCTTCACTGATCCGGGAGGGAATACTTATTTGAATCTATTGGACTTTAGTTCGCTTCAGCAAATTGAAATTGCGAAAGGACCTGGCGCAAGTTTGTACGGAGCTGGAACAGGTGGTGTGATGCTGATGAAGAATTCTTCACTGAAGAAAAACAGTGTTGAAGCTTCAGCATTAGCAGGAAGTTTTGGTTTGCTTCGGTACAGTCTGCAAGGTAGCGCTCATTCAGACGGAGCTGACGTTCGATTATTGTACGCGCATCAGCAGGCAGATGGATATCGCACCCAAACCAAAATGACAAGAGATGTCTTGCAAGGTGAAATTAATTTTGATGGGGGCAAGAGTAGTTCTATCGGAGTAAATTTTTTGTACGCTGATTTATTTTATCAAACACCTGGGGGATTAACAAAAGCTCAATATGATACTCTTCCGAGTCAAGCACGACCGGCAGGTGGTCCTAATCCAAGTGCATTGGCGCAGCAAGCGGCAGTCTACAACAAAACATTTTACACAGGCTTCAATCACACCTACTATTGGAATGATCGGTGGTCAACTAAAACCGGATTATATGGATCACTCACCCGGTTTGAAAATCCCACCATCCGAAACTATGAACGAAGAACAGAGCAAAGTATTGGTGTACGAACCAACACGAGCTATCAGTTTGATAAGGGTAAATTGAATTTTGGAGCAGAATATCAACATGGTTTTTCGCCTGTAAAAGTCTACGCAAATAATCAGGGTCAATCGGGTGTTCTGCAAAACGATGACGAGTTAACATCCACTACCAATTTTATTTTCGCGCAAAGCGAATTCTATTTGCCACTGCAATTCTTTCTTACAGTTGGTGCCAGTCTCAATAAAGCAGATATTCAATTCACACGACTCTCTGATGTCCCCAATATAAATGATGAACGGAATTTTGATGCCGTGTTTTCTCCGCGCATTGCATTGCTCAAAAAACTGAATCAGCATTTTTCAGCTTACGGAACATTCTCGCAAGGGTATTCTCCCCCAACCTTGGAAGAGCTCTATCCTTCCAATGCTGTTTTCAATCAACAGTTAAATCCTGAGAAAGGAAATAATATAGAATTCGGCTTTCGCGGAAACATGCTAAACAATCAACTTACGTTTGATATCGCAGCATACGATTTCAACCTTAAAGAGACCATTGTAATTAGAAGAGAAGCCGATGGTGCGGAGTATTTTGTGAATGCGGGGAGCACTGCTCAAAAAGGATTAGAAGTTCAACTTGCGTTGATGCCTCACCTTCAAGAAAACTCTCTGGTATCGAATTTCAAAGTATGGACCAGCGTTACCCTAAATGATTATCAGTTTAAAGATTATGCAAAGGATACCATTAGTTATGCAGGAAATAAATTAACAGGAGTTGCTCCTCAAATTTATGTGGCTGGCGTTGACTTATCGTTTCGCTTTGGAGTCTATGCAAACATTACCTTCAACCACACCAATGCCATTCCATTAAACGATGCTAATTCTGATTATGCAGATGCTTACAATCTTTTAGGCGGACGATTGGGTTATCGCAAGTCGTGGAGTAAACTTTCTATTGATCTGTTTGCTGGTGTTGATAATGCACTGAATGAAAAATATAGTTTAGGTAACGATCTTAATGCAGTTGGCAAACGCTACTACAATGCTGCGCCAACAATTAATTTTTATAGTGGGCTGAAGATTGGGTTTATTAAATAGTGTATTAATTGGTTATAAATTTATCTGCCGCCCTTCAATTTTGTTTGTCTCTTCAAAATTATCGTAACAGCTTACTGCATCTATAATTTGTAGTCCAACATTTTCACTTTCGTCAATTATTCCTTGTCGTACCTTTTCTGAGTAGAAGTAAAAATGTGCATTGCCATACTTGCAAATATTCCCAACAAAGTATTCATCAATTCCTGAGAAGTAGCAATCAGGTAGGGAGGCGTTACATCTGATAATCCAAAATAAACTTTTGGTTAGCTCTTTTAATTCTTGGCCTGATGCTTTAAATCCACCTATAAAATCTTTTGCTACTCCAATGCTTCGTAAATAATCCAATGCTTTTTTTACTGGCTCAAAATCGTTGTCTTGACTAAGCCAAGGCGTTGGATATTCAAGAAGAAATATTGTTGATTCCCAATGTAGGTTATTTGTAAATGACTCCAGTCCTCTACCGAGTTGCTCTGTGTATAGATCTGCTTTGTTAGTTGGGGACTTAAATACAATTTCGTCTATGTATTTATCCTTAATCGAAACGGCATCGATTTTATCTTTACTTTGATCAAATTCAATTTGTCTTTCATTATTCCAGATGTCACATTCCTCTTGTGAAACGTTTCTGGGATTTTCATTATCATCAACAAACATTATTCCTGGACTGTACAAATCATTAATTGGATTGTACTTCACATTCTGAACATCAACGATAAAAGATGCAAAAATCTTATTGAGTTTTAGAATGGATTGCCTGTCTATTAATTCAATCATAGTCTTTCATCAACTTTTGATACGACTATATTCCTTTAGGTTGCTTCCACTGCAAAGTATTAATCAAATGCATAATGTCCTTCTTCATATAAGCAATTGCAGGTGCCAGAGAATCGTTGGCAACTTTCGTATCGAAGTACAATGCACCGCGTAGGAAATTTTTAGATGAGTCTGTCATCGTAAATTGAAATTGGCTTGGTACTTCGCCTTCTAGCTCGGCAATCACCGCTGTTTTTCCATCTGGTGTTTTCGTGATCACTTCATTGATGGCATAGGCTTTAATCTGGTGCTTGGCGGTTAACGTGTACGAGTCGTCTGTGTATTCTTGCAATAACTTTTTGCTGCCGTTCAGATCGTGATAGGTAACGTGTATGTTGGCTTTCAAATCTGGATAATACAATTCAATCCAGAACCGTTCATTAATGCGTGATGTGTCGCGCAAAAGTTTGGCGTGTTTGGAGTATTCAAAAAAGTATGGGAGAGAATCCGGCAAGGATTGATATTCAGGCTCAGGCAAAACCAATCGATTATAGCCAAGTGGCTTAGGCAGATAATCGCGCGAACAAGATGCAACGATTACAAACGTAATAATGAAAATTGTTCGTAGGCGATTATCCATAAGCAATAGACTATGAGCAACACTCAGTAGTCGCGCAGTAAATTCGTGAATGAAAAACTAGAAAGGTAAATCGTCTGTAGAAGAATGCATTGGAGGTGCTGAACTACCTTGTTCTGCCATTGGTCTCTCTTGAGAGTATTCAGAATTTCCAGAACCACCACCACTTCCGCCTTTCGTTGATAGCATGGTCATGTTATCACCAATCACTTCTGTTGTGTAGCGCGTAACACCATCTTTCTCCCATGAGCGTGTGCGCATTTTTCCTTCTATGTAAAGCATGTCGCCTTTGTGAACATACTTTTGTGTGATCTCTGCAAGTCCACGCCACAGCACGATGTTGTGCCAGTCGGTAATTTCTTTTTTTTCACCCGTAGTTTTATCCTTATACGTTTCTGAAGTAGCCATGCTAAAGTTTGCAACCACGGCTCCATTTTCTAAATTTCTCACTTCCGGTTCTTTTCCGACACGGCCAACGAGTATTACTTTGTTTACACCTGACATAACTTTAAGATTTTAGATTGAAAATTTATTTTCGATTGATATTTCAAAATTACCATTCTTAGCCCAACTATCAATGTTGTTTTTATAAGGTTTTCCGTACAACTTTTCTTTCTGTAATGATCTTTTAAATCCGTGCTCCTGCTCCAGAGGAGCAGCCTATTTGTAGCAACATTATTATTCTATTTCCCTGGCTCCAGCGGAGCCACCTATTTCTGCAACAAACACAAAACGACCTAATTATTTACCTACGTTATTGGAAACCTGATCGGAGAACAGGTGGCTCTGCTGGAGCCAATCCCTAGTTACCATTCTATTTCTACAAATAGGTTGCTCCTCCGGAGCAAAATCCTTCAAATAAATTTGGAGCAATTGTTTACTAAATGGACTTATCAACACAATAACTATAAAAGGTTGTGATCATGGAGAAAGCGACTAATTAAAACCGGCTTTGGTAATTCTGCCATTTGCTTAGGCGAATAGAATTTTAATTTCTTTTTCAATACAGCAGAAATTTCATCAAATGGCAAAATGATGAATTTCGCTGTGATGATCTGATGACTCAAAATATGTTTGTAACTGTTTGAGACTTCGGGTTTTGATTTTTTAGACGTCCATCTCAAATCTTCAATTAAAATCTTCTCAATCTTAACGGCTCGCTTTTTTTCAATGAGGGGAAAATCATACAATCCGTGCCAGATGCCTTTTTGATCTCGAATTGTCATGGCCAATGATTTTCTTTTTCGGACCACGAGGTAAAAGAAGAATCTTTTTTGAGACGCTTTCGATTTTACTTTGACCGGAAGATCGTTGACCATATTCTTCTGAAAGGCAAAGCAGGATGCTTTAAAGATACATTCCTCGCATCTCGGATTTTTCGGAATACAGTACGTTGCCCCAAATTCCATCATCGACTGATTATGCAAATCAGGATTCTTCTGACTGATTAGTTCATTAGCGACTTGAGTAAAGTGTTTCTTTCCTTCCGGTCGATTGATTTCCAGATCTATTCCGAATACGCGCGACAATACACGAAATACATTGCCATCGACAACAGCAACGGGTTCTTTATAAGAAAAGGAAGCAATGGCTGCAGCCGTGTACTCACCAATGCCGGGAAGCTTAAGCAATTCAGAATAATTTCCCGGAAATGATCCATTATATAAGCGTACCACTTCCTTCGCACATTTATGCAGGTTCCGCGCACGCGTATAATAGCCAAGGCCTTGCCACAATCTCAGCACTTCTTGCTCTGACGCTGCCGCTAATGCAGCCACTGAGGGAAATTTTTCAACGAACTTTAAATAATAGGGTAGCCCTTGGATTACACGCGTTTGTTGAAGTATAATTTCCGACATCCAGATCCGATACGGGTCTTTTGTCTCCCTCCAGGGAAGGGCGCGTTTATTTAATTGGTACCACTCAACGACTTTATCAGAGAAATATCGTTTATCCATCTACTTGATTATCAGATTTTTTCAATATTCATTTTTAATTCTGGATGTGGCACATAAATTTGCCATCCCAATTTTTTACTACCGAAGAATTCGACTAAAAAAATAGTACAGTGACGAAAGCCGACATTATTAACGAAATCGCAGAAAAGACCGGAGTTGACAAAGCTGATGTAACCGCATCGGTAGAAGCCTTCTTTAGCGTAGTGAAAAACTCCATGGCCAGTGGCAATAACCTCTACATTCGAGGCTTTGGAAGTTTTATCAACAAAAAGAGAAAGAAAAAGATCGCGCGGAACATTTCCAGAAACACCGCATTGGTTATTGATGAACATTATGTTCCGAGCTTTAAGCCTGCCAAGATTTTTGTGAATAAGATCAAGAATAGCGAAAAAGTAAAGCAAACTGCTGATAAATAATCTTGGGTCTTAACCATCAGCTGAACCAAAATGTTCAAATGATGGAGAAGCACATGTTCCTCCATGCTCAAAACCAGAATTTTACTCATTGCCATAAGCGCCCTCGTTATCTGGCTCATCTTCCTGCTTCCAAAAGTGGTGGTAGAAAATGACAGTGAAATGGCGACTCAGGAGAAAGACTCCATCAGGAAGCAAACGGCCATGCACAATGACGTTCCGGTAGAATTAATCAAGTCCATTCAAAATATTCGGGCTCAGTACCTTGGGGGTTCGGAAAAAGAAAAAAATGCTATCTTTGCCGACTCTTTGGCAAACCTGTATAAACAAGCTGGCAAATTTGACAGCGCAGCATGGTTTGAGGAAGAGGCATCGAAGTTCTTTAACACTACTGAAAGTTGGATCAACACGGGCAACCGCTATTATGAGGCTTTTACTTTTGCTATCGATCAGGAAAAGCAAAATCAATTAGCCGAAAAAGCGCAGCAGTTTTACAAAAAGGTATTGGATGCAAATCCGAAAAACCTGGATGTAAAAACGAAGATGGCCATGACCTATGTAAGCTCGGCAAACCCGATGCAAGGCATATTAATGCTACGCGAAGTCATCGCGACTGATCCAAAGAATGAACTGGCGCTATTTAACCTGGGCATGCTCTCTATACAGTCTGGTCAATACGACAAGGCTGAAGAGCGATTGGAGGAATTGGTAAAACTTTATCCCAACAACACCCAAGGTCAACTTCTGCTCGGCATTGCCTACATGAACACTGGCGACAAGGCAAAAGCGAAAGCGCAATTTGAAAAAGTGAAACAGATGGAGAAGGATCCTGCGGTGCAAGCCACAGTCGATTCGTATCTGAAGGATTTAAAATAATTGTTCAACAAACTGAAACTGTTGAAGGGCTCCAAAAATAACGGAGCAAGGCGACAGACTAAGAAAAACCAAAGCATTTTATGCCAAGCGGAAAGAAGAGAAAGAAACACAAAATGGCTACTCACAAGCGCAAAAAGCGTCTTCGTAAGAACAGACATAAGAAGAAATAATCCTTCCTGGGTTACGTCTGTTCAATCAGACTGTACACATCATTTTACTATTTAATTTTTAGGTTTTGAGTAACGAACTTATCATTAGTGCAACTCAAGATGGATGTCGTATAGCTCTTCTTAAAGACAAAACGCTCATAGAATTCCACAACGATGAGGATGGGAGCAAATTTGGTGTAGGCGAAATTTACCTGGGCACAGTTAAGAAAGTGGTTCAGGGACTCAATGCAGCATTCATTGATGTCGGCTACGAAAAAGATGCATTTCTTCATTACCTCGATCTTGGCCCTCAGTTCGGTTCATTGCAAAAGTTTACCAAACTGGTTCGCGGCAAAAAGATCATGGGTGGAAAACTTGACAAATTTCACTCGGAACCGGAAATCGACAAGCATGGGAAAATCACCCAACAAGTGTCGAAAGGTCAACTGATACCGGTTCAGATTGTTAAAGAGCCAATTTCAACAAAAGGGCCTCGATTATCCTGCGAGCTATCCTTAGCCGGGCGATACCTGGTTTTGGTACCATTTTCGAACGTAGTCAGCGTTTCCAGAAAAATCACGAGCGGTGAGGAACGCAAGCGACTGCTTCGACTTATCCAATCCATCAAACCCGAAAACTTTGGGGTCATTATTCGTACCGTTGCCGAAGGCAAAGAGGTAGCCGAATTAGATCGTGACCTGCGCACGATGGTGACTACCTGGGAAGAAGGTATGACACGAATGGTTACCGCCAATCCACGCGATAAAATCGTTGGAGAACTCAGCAAGACTTCATCCTTGCTTCGTGACATCGTGAACGAATCGTTCGACAACATTCACGTAGACGACAAAAAAATATTTGAGGAGGTAAAAGCCTACATCCATACCAATGCTCCCGACAAGGAGAAGATTGTAAAGATGTACACAGGCAAAGCCAAGATCTTTGAACATTACGGCATCGAACGTCAGATCAAATCGGCCTTCGGACAAACCGTTAGTTTAAAGGCGGGTGGTTATCTCATCATTGAGCATACGGAAGCCCTTCACGTTATCGATGTTAACAGTGGTAACAAATCAAACCGTGAAGAAAATCAGGAAACAACTGCGTTATCGGTAAACATTGAAGCAGCAAAAGAGATTGCTCGCCAGTTGCGTCTTCGCGATATGGGTGGAATCATTGTGGTGGATTTCATCGACATGAAAAACCCCGAGAACAAAAAGCTCATCCATAAGATTATGAAGGATGAGATGGAGGAAGATAAAGCCAAATCAACGGTGCTTCCCCTCTCGAAGTTTGGATTGATGCAAATCACCCGCGAGCGTGTTCGTCCTCAGATGAACATCGTGACGAAAGAAGTTTGCCCGGCATGTAACGGTACCGGAAAAATCCTCGCGTCTATTTTAGTGACCGATCAGATTGAGAAAAATATAGAACATCTTTTTGCAAAGCAGAATGAAAAGAGTTTAGTGCTGGCACTACACCCTTACGTTCAGGCCTTTTTTACAAAAGGACTTATTTCACAGCGCGTAAAGTGGTTCTTCAAATACAAGCGCTGGGTTAACCTCATTGTTGATTCATCTATGGCCATTACTGAATTCAAGTTCTTGAATAAAGAAGGCGAAGAGATTCAGTTGAATGCCTAGTGGAGAGTAACTGTTAAGGGTTAATTGTTATTAGGAATACACGAACGCCATCAAAGAAGACTGACTTTATAAAGTCAGTCTTCTTTTTTGTTGAGGAGATTTTGCTCACTCCCGTCAGCGTCCCCGAGGCGGGAGGCACTGCGTAGAAAAGAAAGTTGCTACTCAATCAATATCTTTTCGATAATGTTTGGAACGGTGATTTCTTCTGAAAGAGTTCCCGATGTCGTGTAAAGCTTAATTTTTCCTCTCGGTTGCCCATCGGCTGCACGATCCCACCACCCCATGAGAATCAACTTTTTCTTTTCATCAAAAGCAATTGTTGATGCTCCCATAAAGGTATTCGAAACTAGGCGAATCGAATCTGTTGAGAGGTTGTATGAAGAAAAACTGTACGGAGCAGCAGCAGGTTGAGGAGCATTTCTGAAGAAATAAAGTATGTTTTCTTGCTTGTCCAATGCATACCCTGAACTGCATGTCGTAAAATCACCATCAAGATTAATACTTGCCCCAAAGATCTTTCGCGTCTTAATAATGGAAAGGTCAATGCTGTTTACATGAATCAATTCTCCGACACATGTAAACACAAGGATATTATTGTCTTTGTCTAAAAGCATTTCCGTGCCATGTGACGTTACATTGATTTCACCTAAAGGATCATCGCCTCATCAATAGACGAGACCTGTTCAACTTTGGCTTTGTCTGTGCAAGCCGCAATGACCATGATAATCACAATGGATAGAATGATTTTTTTCATTGCATGGTTTGTTTAGTATACTCTGAAATTAAATGTATAGAGAATTTTTTAATGAAGTAAAGCCTCACCCCCTCTTCATTCGTACGGTCTCACAGATCGCATGCCCCTCTCCGGCCGGAGAGGGGAGCACCATTTTTCAGCAGCACAAAAGTAGAGGGGGTGAGGCTAAGCCATTACTCAATCTTAATCACTGTCGTATTTCCTCCTTCATTCATGATGTTAACGTAAACGCCCCGTTGTTTCTCTTCTTCATTCAAAGTAAAGCTCCATCCATTAATCCGGTCCCTAGTTAATAGTAGCGTTTGAACGAGCTCGCCATTCGCATCGGTCTTCTTGATCTTTACTCCCTTCACATTAAAATCTTTCTTACTAATACGATAGGTGATTGAATTCTTACTTCGTGCTGTTTCTTTTACTTGAGCTTTGCGCATATAATCGGCTATGGCAGCAGTATAGGCATTCGGCAATTTTAATTTCTTTGCCTTGCGCTGATAATATTCTTTCTTTAATGGATCAAGTAAAACGGACTTCGCCCAGAAAGAGGCATCTCTGAACTTGTTACGGTTCGCCCACTGCTGCTCACTTTGAGTTTTTGGCGGTGCAGGACGGCTTGCCAAAATGATTTTTTCCCTCAGCATTTTAAAAACAAGGGACTTGCCAAGTCTTCCGCTGAGGCCTTCTACAATAGGATTGGAACGTACAATAGCCATAATGATGGGGTTTAATACAACAAGTGTAATCCGTCACTTCGCCAACTGGTGGCGAAGTGACAAAATGTTCTCTTTTTTCTACAAGTATAAAAGCTCACAGCGCAACCAGCTTGCGCTGTAAATTTTTTTCAAACTATTTAAGCCTCATAGCATGCTCTTGTGGAGCGAGAATGGACAGAGAGTGGAGAATCCCTTAATTCAACAGGGAGATAAGAGGAACAATTATAGAAACTTGCTTACCAATGGGTACCGAAACGAAGATTTAGAATGGCCACGAATGCACGAATAAATTCACATTCGTGCATTCGTGGCTATCTTCTTTTCCTGTCGAGCGACCTTTAATTATTTTTTACTAATCCGATCATCCTTCTTCAACGTCACCAGATACTCCACCAAATCAACCAACTCCTGTTCGCTCATAGACGATTGAAGATTGGACGGCATGATGGAACTCTCCAACTTCGTGCGGGACTCAATGTTTTCTTTTGCCACGGTTTGATGATTGTTCATGTATTGCATCTCTACTTTGTCTTCCGTTTCCGAAACGATTCTGCCGAATGCTGATGATCCGTCTTTTAATTTTAAGCGATACCCTTCGTAACCAAAACTGATTCCCTGATCCGGAAATAAGATGGAAGTGTACAATGCTTCTTTAGGAAGCTTATCACTAATCTCTGTAAGCTCGGGACCAAAGTTCACGCCCTCACCTTTTGCTTTATGGCAATTACTACATAGTGTTTTGAAAACTTCTTTTCCTTTTAAGGCATCTCCGCTCTTACCTGCTAACACAGCAATGGTCGGAAGAGGTGTCCCTTCTTTGTTTCCAGGTAACTTCAAATAGGGAGCAACTTCATCGCGCAAGGTAGAGCGCCATGCCGTTTGAAAAACTCCTCCTACGGCAGTGTGCAAATCACCCGGTATTTTATTTTCTTTTACAAGCGATACCAATCGGTCTTCTGATTCCCACGGGCCGCCAAACGTTTTTACAGCAAGCTTACGCAGTTCAAGATCTTTTGTCGTATCGAGCATAATATGTTCCATCAAAGCAATCGCCTTTGCATTATACATGTGCGGCCAAACCGCTTTTACAATGGCTTGTGCCTCCTCTTTGTTGTTGCTAAACAGTTTGCTTTCAATCAAGTCTGTTTTATTCCAACGTAATAAGGTAAGCATCGATTCTTTCCCAATGGTGCTATCCGGAAATTGAAGAGAGAGTTGAAGCAAGTCGTTCGAACGATCTTGTAAGTTGAAAGAAGAAACCAATTCAACAAATTCAATCTTGTTTTTGTATTGATTGAGCACATTATTCAATGCTACTTTAAGTTGAGGTGTCATCTTCAACTTCGAAGCATTCATGTGCTTCAACGCAAATAGCACTTTGTTTCCTTTTGTTTGTTGAACCAATTGAGCCAGGATGGCCTGCTTAGATGGGTCCGTTTGAAAATCGAAAGAGCGATAGTAACGAAGCATCTCCTGCTCGTTAGATGATTTAATTAATTCGGCCATCAGTGGCATCGAAGCTTTGCTTCTGCTCCTCCACACGATATCACGATTCGCTGGCGTGTTCCAATCCTTTCCTACTTTGGTTTTCCATGCTGCAAAATATAAATCCCAATTCTCCTCCGCACCAATACCTAGTGCTTCTAAGTACCAACGGTCTTTGCCATCGTATTGCAAAGCAAGTTGAGTCCACAATGCTGCTGCCTTATCGGAATTGTTTCCGCGCAAAGCAAGCGTAACTTCTCGTCTTACTTGAGGAGATGGATCACTCACTAACTTTTCAGCAATAGGCAGTACATCTTTTTTCAATTCACGAGCCACACGAATACCCGTAATTCGAATGTTGGCATCTTTATCTTTAATGGCTTGTTGAATGTAGCCATCACTTTTATTTTCTAGCCGTGCTAACAGCCATAACGCTTGTGCGCGATTTCTATCATTAGAGGAAGTCCATAGTTTTTGAAGAGCGGGCTCTGCTTGTTCTCCCAATGCAGCCAATGCATTCCATCCGCGGAAACGCGAAGCTGTATTAGGATTAAGTAATGCTGCGATAGCACCATCAACTGTTGACACATCAGTTGGTGAAATTTTATATCCTGATTTTGGTGGAGCCACTCTGTAAATTCTTCCGCGATCAAGATCACCAACCTGGTGTCCTCCAACACCTGGATCATACCAGTCAGCTACAAATAGAGAACCATCAGGTGCAACTGCTACATCAATCGGGCGGAACCATTGATCTTTTTGTCCTTCTAAAATATTAACGATGGTTGCCTTATAGCCAGCACCATCATTTTCTACTGGATACGATCGCACAACATTATGCCCGGGCTCTGCGTGGATCATTTGCCCTTTAAATACTTCTGGCAAGAGAGAACCTTCATACACTGTTATTCCGGCAGGCGACCCAGAACCAGTTTGTAAAATATTGGGTACAACTCCCGGATCATTCAAAT
>JBDTTT010000088.1:0-23613 GCA_039930485.1 Chryseolinea sp. | reverse complement strand
CGGTTATCGTTTCTGTTTGCAGTGCTTATGTTCTGCTTAAGAATAAAGAGAAGGTAATTGATTTACTTTCTTTGCTAAAGAGAAAATAGGAACAGACTGGGAATCTATTGCATTTCTTTTAGTGCTAACTCTAAATCACCTTTCAAATCAGTAGGATTAAGAATGTTCTTTAATCCTTCTGTCAAAAAGTTAGGCACTTTCTCTCCCCGTGATATTTTGCCTTTAATATCAGTAATCATTTCAACCGCATTTGATTTGCCTTCAAAATCAGACTGGCTTTTCAATTTTTCTTCCAAGGTATCCCAGGCGCTTATTTTTTTTGATTGGTCCTTGGTTTGCGTGATAAACTTTTCATGGTTGATTGTATTATTCTTCACACACGCGTTATACTCATCAATTATAGCATCGAGTTCGCGCTTGCCCAGATTCCCTTTTTCAATTTTATCCGCAACACTCGCACACTCACTTAGAAAATTTTTCATTGCTTTTTTAAAACTCAGGTTGGGCACTTCAATGCCACTTCCATCTAATTTAGTCATGAAATATCCATCAAAGCTCATTTGATTAGGAAGCTGAAAAGCATAAAGTGAAAGGTATCCATCTTTTTTAAGTTTCATAAAAGTATATCCATCGGGTCCTTTAATGGGACGATAGATTTCGTTCTTGAATGAAAATGCTTTTACCTGGAAAAGCGTGAAGCTTGTTTTCTTTTTATCGCTGGTAGCAACACTTACCTTCGAGTTAGCCCCAAACGTGAGAGGTTTTACTTCACCTTTAATGGTATCACCCTTGACTGTAATTACATAGTCTTGCGAGAATACACTTGCAGAGGAAAGCAAGAGAGCAAGTAATATTAGAGTAGATGTTATTCTATAATTCTTCATCGGTTGTGTAATTGCCCCGCTAATCTAGTTGAAAATCTGAATCCTTGCCCGTAAATGGAATTCGTTTTTTAAGCTTCTTTTTTTTGATCTAAGTTATTTCATCTTTTCGAGGTTAAACTCAACAGAATTGTAGGTGTATTTTCTCTTCCTTCTATATTTGTAATCCTAAAAATCGGATATGGTCAAGTATAACCCAAAAGCGTGGATCGGTCTTATCTTTCATGCGTACAGTAGTCACGTATTGAAAACACTGTTGCCGATGTTGGGTTTTATGGTGGGCTTTTCTGCTCTTGTGTGCTATTTGATATTGGATTATTTTGAATTGCAACCACATGAATTTCAGGGAAGTACTACTGTGCATTCACTGTTGGGTATTGTACTTGGTTTGTTTTTGGTATTCCGCACCAATTCAGCGTATGAAAGATGGTGGGAGGGAAGAAAAATGTGGGGGAGCATGGTGAATAACAGCAGAAATTTGGCGCTTAAGGTTAATGCTTACCTGGGTGCTCAGCACCAAGCCGATCGCGAATGGTTTGCCCGGATGATCGCCAATTTTGTTTTTGCTACGAAGGAGCATTTGCGAAACGAAGTATTGATCAGCGAGTTGGATATTCCCGAAAAAGACTTTCTGGCTGAATTAAAAAGTGCAAAGCATAAACCCAACAAGCTGGCTTCGGGTATGCATGTTCGTGTTACCCAACTTTATACTGACAAAATTTTAACCGGAGATCAGTTGATTAATCTTGACAAAGAGTTAAAGGATTTTGTTGATATTATGGGAGCTTGTGAGCGAATTAAGAATACACCAATTCCGTATTCGTACTCGATGTTCATCAAGAAATTTATTTTCATTTACCTTGTTACACTTCCTTTTGGCTTTGTTACGTCTTTCGGTTACGTAACGGTTCCTACTGTGATGTTGATTTCGTTTATATTGTTGAGTGTTGAATTAATTGCTGAAGAAATTGAAGACCCGTTCGGTCGGGACGTTAATGATTTGCCTACGGATGAATTGGCGGGCAAGATCAGAGACAATGTAAAAGAGATTCTTGCCTGATTTTGAAAAGTATTTTTGGGTGATTAGTTGATTGGCTTTTGCTTGTGATAGCGGAGAATCATGAGAACTTGCCACCTAAATACCAAAACACTCACAAACACAAAAACCTTTATCTGAATTCAGTTTTTCTCCGTTAATTAGCAGCAAACTGTAATTGCATGAGGCGCATCTTTTATCTCTTTCTATTCTTTCCATTAATATCTTTTGCTCAAGTTCGTCAACCGGATGCAGCACAAATTCAACTAAAACTTAAAAAGCTAAATGTATTGGGCTCTGCTTTATATGTAGCAGCGCATCCGGATGATGAGAATACTAGTATTATCACCTATCTCGCTAATGGAAGATTAGTAGAAACTGCATACCTGTCAATGACCCGTGGCGATGGCGGGCAAAATCTAATTGGTCCTGAACTTCGCGATCTATTGGGATTGATTCGTACACAGGAATTACTTTCTGCGAGAAGAATCGATGGGGGTAAACAATTTTTTACACGCGCCAACGATTTTGGTTTCTCAAAATCAGCCGATGAAACATTTAAAATTTGGAATAAGGATGAAATTCTTTCGGATGTTGTAAAAGTATTTCGTCAATATCAACCCGATGTTATCATTACTCGTTTCCCTCCCGATGAGCGCGCGGGTCATGGTCATCATACGGCTTCCGCAATACTTGCGCAGGAAGCATTTGTCGCTGCCGCCACTGCAGGGGTTTTTCCTTCGCAGGTAAAGCAGTTTGGAACCTGGCAAGTGAAACGTCTTTATACGAATACGGGTCGCTGGTGGAACACTACAATCAATGAAAACACCCCAGGCATTGTTACCCTTAATGTAGGAACTTTCAATATGTTGCTGGGTCAATCATACACTGAGATTTCGGCAACCAGCCGCAGCCAGCATAAGAGTCAGGGTTTTGGATCACGTGGTGTGCGTGGCGATCAGTTACAGTTTCTTGAGTACATAAAAGGAGATAGCGCGAAGAAAGATATTTTCGAAGGCGTAAACACAACATGGAGCAGAGTGAAAGGTGGCGAAAAGATTCAACCCTTAGTTGATGAAGCCATTCGGGGACACATAATGGAATCACCTTATCTAACTGTTCCAATTCTGTTTCAAATCAAAAATGAAATAGTAAAACTGGAGGACGGTGTTTGGAAGAAGAGAAAGTTGAAAGAGGTTGAAGAACTTATTGCTGATTGCCTTGGATTGTTTTTAGAAGTAACTGCTGATAATTACTTTGGAACTCCGGATAAGCAGGTGTCAGCAAATCTTGAGATAGTGAATCGCTCATCGATTGAGGTATTGGTTGAGCGTATTGAATCAAAAGGTTTAGACATGGATTCAACGTCTTCAATCGTTTTGAAAAACAATGCTTCTGTTCTTCTCAAGACGAAAAAAATAATTGATCCCGCACTGCCATACTCGGGCCCATATTGGCTAAAAGAAAAGCATGGCACGGGCTTGTTCACTGTTACCAATCCAGATTTAATAGGTAAACCTGAAAGTGATCCTGCAATTAATTTTACTTTCTCTCTTCGGATTGGCAATGACAAGCTTGTTGTAAGTCGACCATTAATTTATAAAACGACTGACCCGGTTAAGGGTGAACTTACACGACCGTTTGAAATTGTTCCTCCACTATTTTTAAACCTTGCCAAATCTGTGTTCATCTTTAGTGATGATAAGTCACGTAATGTCGATGTAAAAATTATCGCCAGCCAAAGTAATGTAAAAGGCACATTAAAACTTCAAGCACCGGAAGGCTGGCGTGTAGAACCTGCATCAATACCTTTCGATTTAAAGGCAAAAGGAGAGGAGCAATTGAAAAACTTTGTTGTTTCCCCTTCAAAGGCAGAGATTACATCGAGCATAAAAGCAATAGCTGAAGTAAATGGAAAAGAGTATGATCAATCCCTGCTTGCCATTTCATACGATCACATTCCACCTCAAACATTATTACCGAAAGCAGAAGCAAAACTGGTGCGTCTCAATTTAAAGAAAGTAGGTAAGACGATTGGATACATTAAAGGCGCTGGAGATGAAGTGCCAATCGCGTTACGCAACATGGGCTATGAAGTTTGGGAGATGAAGGATGAAGAAATTAATGCTGTTAATCTGCTCCGAGTTGATGCAGTTGTATTGGGTATCCGTGCAATCAACACGAATACACGTATGGGTTTTATCATGAGTGAGTTACTTACCTATGCCAAGAACGGAGGAACAGTCGTTGTACAATACAACACCAACAATGATTTAGAGACAAATGTATTTTCTCCATATGAATTAACGTTGAGCCGCGATCGCGTAACAGAGGAAGATGCAGAAGTGCGAATGCTTAAACCGGATCATGCATTACTTACATCTCCTAATAAAATTACCGCAAAGGATTTTGAAGGCTGGGTGCAAGAACGAGGTTTATACTATCCATCCAAATGGGATAAAAATTTCGAAGCCATACTTTCGATGAACGATAAAGGTGAGCCGGCAAAGGATGGAAGTCTTCTGGTAGCGAAGTATGGAAAAGGCTATTACATCTACACCGGACTTTCCTTCTTCCGCGAATTGCCTGAAGGTGTTTCAGGTGCTTATAAACTCTTTGCGAATATAGTTTCCATTGGGAAGAAGTAAGTTCCAGGTTTAAGGTTTTGAGTTTCGAGTTATCCAAACACGATCAACAGACAGCGATTCTATATTTAATTCCTAAATTTCACCACCAATGTCAGACAAGGAAACACCACCCATCTTTAATTCCTGGAAGCAGTGGTATTGGCTTGTGCTCGGAGCACTTGTGGTTCAGGTTGTATTGTATTTCTGGTTAACCCAATCATTTGCATGAATTATCTTGATTGGTCAGTGCTCGTAGGTACCATACTTTTTATTGTGGTGTATGGAGTATGGAAGACCCGTGGTAACAAAACCATGGAGTCGTATTTAAAAGGAGACAATTCCATGAAGTGGTGGATGATTGGCGTTTCCATCATGGCAACGCAAGCCAGTGCTGTCACTTTTCTTTCAACGCCCGGTCAGGCTATTGAAGACGGTATGCGTTTTCTTCAGTTTTATTTTGGTTTACCTATCGCTATGGTCATCATCTCAGTAACCATGGTGCCAATTTATTATCGCCTAAAAGTTTTTACGGCTTACGAATATCTTGAAACACGTTTTGATGTAAAGACCCGATCACTTGCTGCTATTTTGTTTTTGATCCTTCGCGGATTGTCAGCGGGTATTACCTTGTTTGCTCCATCGCTGGTGCTCTCCACCATTTTAGGTTGGCCAATTTCTATCACAACTATACTCATTGGATTCCTTGTCATCATCTATGTAGTTTCCGGAGGAACAAAGGCCGTTAGTCTTACGCAACGCTATCAACTTACCATCATCATGGGAGGGATGATCCTTGCCGGAATCTTAGCCTTCACAATGTTGCCGAAAGAAATTTCATTTGGTAATAGCGTGCAGCTTGCAGGAGAATTGGGTAAACTCAATCTGGTAAGTTTAAAATTCGACTTAAGCGATCGTTATAATATTTGGTCAGGGTTGATTGCCGGAACATTTTTGTTTCTCTCTTATTTTGGCACCGATCAATCACAGGTGGCACGTTACCTTGGAGGAACCTCGGTAGCAGAAAGCCGACTCGGGCTGATCTTCAATGGGTTGCTTAAAATACCAATGCAGTTCATTATTTTATTCATTGGTGTTTTGGTATTTGTATTCTACCTGTTTAACCAGTCTCCGGTTTTTCACAATCAGGTATTGAAAGAAAAAGCCATGCAAACTGCGCAGGCGGATACACTTTTATTATTGGATAATCAATACAATGAATTGTATAAGCAAAAACGGACTGCTGTTGAGCATCTTGTTCAGGCCATTCATACCAACGATGAAGTGGCCATTAAGAAGGAAAGTGATAATGTAAAGAGTTTTCAAAAAAGTGAAACAGTAATTCGTGATTCAGTAAAATCAACGATTGCCAAAGCGATACCGGGGGCGAAAACACAAGACCGAGATTATATCTTTCTGAACTTTGTGTTGAGTTACTTACCTCATGGCATTATAGGTTTGTTGTTGGCGGTTATGTTTTCGGCTGCGATGTCTTCAATGGCAGGTGAGTTGAATGCATTAGCTTCAACCACAACAGTAGATATTTACAAACGGGCTGTGAATCAAATCGCAACACCAGAACATTATGTAAAAGCTTCCAAACTCTTTACGGCCATGTGGGCCATTCTCGCAATGATCTTCGCTACTCTTGCCAGCTTTGCCGAAAATCTTATCCAGTTTGTCAATATAGTCGGATCCTTATTCTATGGAACCATATTGGGTATTTTTCTGGTAGCATTTTACATCAAGCGCGTGCAAGGTACTGCTGTGTTTTGGGCAGCAATTATTGCAGAATTGCTTGTTCTTTACTGCTTTAGATTTACTTCCATAGCATTCCTGCTTTACAACATCATCGGGTGTGTTGCAGTGATCAGCATCTCGCTGATCTTTCAAGTATTAATGCCTTCTCAAAATAAAAATGTCATGAAATAGTTTAGTTGTGTTACCACTCTGAGTGGAGGCAAGACTGTCTTCATTAAAAAGTGAAGATGTTGTATTGATTATTTCCTGAATCACTGATTTAATTCTTATTTTTAGCGACCTCGACTAACACTATGAGTGAAGAACTTCTTCGTGCCGTTATCCAGCTTTTTGCCATTGTGGCGCGTGAGCGCATTACGGATGATGAACGCGCGAACGTCAAAGAATTTCTTGGGCTCCATTTAAACCGCGAGGCGGTTCCTGCTTACCTCAAGTTATTCGATGAGCTAAGTAATTCACAGAAAGTAGAGGCATCCCAAGATGTAGGTAGTCTCGATGAGGACACTCAGCAATTTGTAAACGACTGGGCGAAGATCATGCAGATTGCCAAAAAGGTAAATCAGGCGCTCACCATGCAACAGAAGCTGGTGTTGGTTGTGAAAATGATTGAGCTGGTGTTTGCTGACTTTGAAATTTCGGAGCGTCAGGCTAATCTTATTTTCTATGTTGGTCAGGCACTTAAAATTCCACAAGGCGACATTCATGAGTTGAAAAACTTTGTTGCCGGTCAGGATATTGAAGAGCTTTCTTCCAAACACGTTTTGATTATTGACGAAGGTTCAGGAGAAGAAGATTATCCAGGTCCACGGATCACGGAGAAAAATTTAACGGGTCTTATTGCGGTTCTTTGGTTGCCTGATGCCGAAACGTATTTCATCAAATACCTGGGTATCACTACACTTTATCTGAATAGCATTCTTCTTCGAAGTCGTAAAATTGATGTCTTCCCAACCGGTAGTACCATTCGAGGAGATAAAGTTGATTCGATTTATTTCAGTGATGTAGTCGGGAAATTTTTAACGGACAAAAGTCAGGCGGAAATTACGTTTACGGCTGATCACATCTTCTATCATTTTAAGAGTGGAAGAGCGGGCTTGCAAAACATCAATATTGCCGAGCATGGAGGCAAGCTGGTTGGACTAATGGGTGCCAGTGGTTCAGGTAAATCAACCTTGTTGAGTGTATTGAATGGAAGCGAGAAACCATCCAGCGGACGTGTAACGGCAAACGGCATTGATATTCACGAGCATCCAGAAAGGGTAGAAGGTGTTATCGGATACATTCCGCAAGACGATTTATTAATTGAGGACCTTAGTGTTTTTCAAAATCTATATTACGCTGCGCGATTGTGCTTCGATCATTATTCAAAAGAAGAAACCACTGCTTTAGTTGAGCGCGTGCTGCTCAGTTTGGGCATGACAGAGATTCGTGATTTGAAGGTAGGCTCGGCTATGGATAAAACCATTAGCGGTGGCCAGCGCAAAAGATTAAATGTTGGTCTCGAACTTTTGCGAGAACCCACCATTTTGTTTGTTGATGAGCCTACATCCGGACTTTCGTCACGCGATTCGGAAAACATCATGGATTTGCTGAAAGAACTTGCGCTAAGAGGTAAAATGGTTTTTGTGGTGATCCATCAACCTTCATCTGATATCTTTAAGTTGTTCGATACATTAATCATTTTAGATGTTGGTGGTTTTCAGATTTATTATGGCAACCCGATTGACGCTGTAATTTATTTCCGCGACATGGTGAATGCGGCTAATAAATCGCAAGGTGCTTGTCCGGAGTGTGGGAACATTAATCCGGAACAAATCTTCAGCATCATTGAAACCAAAGTTGTTAATGAATATGGTCGATTGACCAATACAAGAAAAATTTCTCCGGGGCAATGGTATCAATACTTCAAACAAAAAATCAAGGTTCCAAAGATTACACATTCTGAGGATGTCCTTCCTGTTGCCCAGGAAATTCCAAATTGGTTTAAGCAATGGAGTGTTTTTAGTACACGTGATTTTTTATCCAAGCTCGCTAATAAACAATACCTCTATATCAATTTGCTTGAAGCGCCTGTACTGGCATTCTTTATCGCGTTTATGGTGAAGTATTATAATGTATTGGGCGGACAGGGGGAGTATAGTTTTTATAACAATCAAAATATTCCGGTTTACTTTTTTATGAGTGTGGTGGTCGCTTTGTTCTTTGGTTTAACCATGAGCGCGGAAGAAATTTTCCGGGATCGCAAGATTGTAAAGAGAGAACAATTTCTTCATCTCAGTCGCAGCAGTTATCTGGTATCGAAAGTGGGAATCATGTTTTTGATTTCAGCGATACAGACCTTTTTGTTTTTTGCTGTCGGTAACTTTATTCTTGAAATTCCGATGGGGGAGTTTCGGTATTGGTTTATACTTTTTAGTTGTTCCTGTTTTGCAAACATGCTCGGGTTGAACATCTCTTCTGCTTTTAATTCAGCGGTTACGATTTACATTTTAATTCCATTACTTGTTATTCCACAGTTATTACTGAGTGGAGTAGTGATCAGCTTTGATAAATTCAATCCAAAAGTTGGAGAACCGATTGGCGTTCCGTTTATGGGTGAAGTAATGGCTTCACGCTGGGCTTTTGAAGCTTTTATGGTTACACAGTTCAAAGACAATCCATTTGAAAAACAATTTTATGATTTAGATAAAATTGCAGCGGACGCAGAATATAAGCGCGTCTATTACATCCCTAAACTGGAATCCCAACTAGCGTACTGTCTGAATAACCCAAATGACTGGAGGAATACGCGTGCAGATAAAATGAGCCAGGCGCTTTCTCTTTTGAAGACGGAAATTTCGAATGAATTAAAATTTATTGGAGAGGGTAAACTTCCAGAGGTTGAGCGACTGGAGATTGGAAAATTTGATTCTGTAGTGTATGCAAAAACAGATCACTTTTTCTCCACGTTAAAAAAGTATTACAAAAAACGGATGGAGGAATCGACCTCGGCAAAAGAAAAGATGATCCAGGAATTGACATCCACCCCTGAAAAATTGAGTGTATACGAGAGGCAAAAGGAAAGTTATGTAAACCAAGCTGTTTCGGATGCGGTTAAGAATACAACAACTTCTGACCGGATCGTTGAGTACGAAGGCCAATTAATCCAGAAAATTTATCCCATATATGCGGAGGATCATAAACCAAGTTATATTGCCGACTTTAGAGCCAACTTGTATCAGCCAACGAAGCATTTTGCAGGCATCGCTTTTGATACTTTATATTTCAACCTGGCTGTTATTTGGAGTATGACGGGTGTTTTTTTTATAGCATTGTATACCGATGGATTAAAAAAACTAATGCACCTGTTGGAACGTCAGCAAAAGATGAGAAGACGCAAACGGAATCAAAGTTGATTTCCAATTTGAAATTTCTTTCTGAGAACTTAATCATTTTATATTTTTGAACCCAATACATATCCATTTAACAACATGAAAAAAATAATTACTCTATTCTCCCTTGCTGCTCTTGTAATTTTATTTGCCTGTGGAGGGAAGCATGATCACCAGCACGAAGCAACAGCGAGTGATTCAGTCTGGAAAGGAATGGATGAGTTTCATTTTGTAATGGCCGAATCATTCCATCCGTTTAAAGATTCAAGCAATCTTGAACCGGCAAAGAAATTGGCTGCTGAAATGGATTCTGTAGCAGGAGTTTGGCTTGCAGCTGCTCGACCAGAGAAAGTAAATACCGATGCGATAAAGGAAAGGATGGAAAAGCTAAAAGCAGACACCAAACTTTTCGCTGCTGCTGTTAAGGTTGAGGCTGATTCTACTTTGGCAAAATCACTAGATGATTTACATAGTCAATTTCATGTTCTTCAGGAAGCATGGTATAGTGATCATGCAGAGCACGAAAAACATGATTAAGCATGGCTGCTGAATAAATGTTGTCAAAGCTATTTGTGATTAGTTATGCTCCAAAGGAGCAACCTGTTTGTAGAAGATATAACGGAATGGGGGACTTGGCTCCAGCGGTGCCACCTGTTACTTCGATTAATATTCTCTAATGGGTAGGCAATCAAACAATTCTCGTTAATGACATTTATGCTTGCCTGAAAGAATAGGTGACTCCGCTGGAGCCAGGTAAAATAGATTGATGACGTTGCTACAAACAGATTGCTCCTCTGGAGTAATACATCTTCTGATCATCATTGTAAAAATTAGAGCCTGCTGAATACGTATTCAGCAAGCTCAATGTAAGAGCGTGAATGTTTTAGTGTTTAAGTGAATTGGTTACCAAGATCCGTACAACTTAAACACATACTATTAAAATATTTAAACACCTTTCATAAAGTCTTTATGAAGGTGTTGGTAAACGAGATGAATGGGTAATCCCATTACATTAAAATATGAGCCTTTAATCTATTGAATCGCTACCATTCCAATCCAATCTTGCGCTCCATACGCCCCGGCTTTGTCGTAGGGTTTGTATTCATCAACATAAAATTCAATTTCTTCTGCGGTGAGTGATTGAAAAGTAACTTCAGTTGTATCATCGAAGCTCACTTCTTTTTCTTTCGAGATGATACAAACGCCAGTCATTACATGATGTGTATTTCCTGACAGTGCGTTCAGCATAGCAATGGCCTCGTTTCGGTCGGCCGGCTTGTTCATGATACTGCCTTTTAAAATAACAACAGTATCAGCCGTTACAATAATTTCGTTTTTCATGTTCATCCGAAAATATTCAGCTTTCTTTTCAGCAAGGTATTTTGCCACAAGTTCCACCGGCAATTCAGCGGGAAAATTCTCTTCTACATCTGGTTTCTCGACTGTAAATTCAAAGCCCGCTTCTTTCATTAAATATTGTCTGCGGGGAGAGCTGGATGCCAGTACTATTTTTCGATTTGATTTCATATTTTAAAATGGAGCGTAGTCGGGATTTTTAAATTCTTCTTCTTTAATAGAGCTAAACATAAAGCCTCCGATTACCTTCGGATAAAAGTATGTGGACTTTTGTGGCATAGTATAACCGCTTTTACAAACTTGCTTCACCTCTTCAATGGAAACTTCATTGGTAATGATGGCCAGTTGAGCTTCACCTTGAATTACCTTTTTCAAACAATCTGAAAAACTGCGATCAAAATCAAGGTTGGATGATTGACGTTGATTCTTGCCGGGTATTCCCAATATTTTTTCGATTATAAAGTAATGCATTACGGTAAGATCAAGTGCTTTCACTTCTTCCGGAAATGGCCACTTCATTTTGTCGAAGGATTCAGGTTTAAGTCGCAATTTATAGGCACTGTCTTTAAACATAATTCCGAATGCCCACTTTTTCCCGGCAATAATTTCATTCAACGTATCGGCACAATCAACGGGTTTGATGATAAAATCTTCTTCTAGTTTTTTCAAAATAGTCTCTTCATCAAAATTCGGAAGATCTTTTATTAATCGATGGGTAGGTAAAATTCTCAAATCATCTGCTTCGGTGTTGGTGAGGTACATTAGATGATAGTTGTATCCTTCCTTGCCGGTATGATCAGGATGCAATGCTTGTTGTTGCCTACGATAAACCTGTGATCCTTCAAAACGATGATGACCATCGGCCAGAATAATGGTTTTCTTTTCAATCGACTTGATGAACTTGTGGATTACATTTACATCCTGAATCACCGCCAGTACATCGCGAACACCCTGATAGTCTTCGGTTTCATAAATTGGATTCTGAATTGCCTCATCCATGTACTTTTCTAATTCAAAATCCGGATCGGTGTACAAACCATGCGTGGCGTTAGTATGCAATTCTGTTTTCGCCAAGATATCAATCCGATCATTCACTGATTTAGGTATTGTGTTTTCATGACGAAGAATCATCCCATCACTCCAATCGTATGCTTTTATGTGACAGATAAAGCCCTTGCGGCAATATTCATGTGCCGAACCGGCAAGCGTAAAGTATTGGTAATAAACATAAATGCCTGGCAATCGATCCTGGAGAAGTACCTTATTCTGTTTCCAGGATTTTAAAAGTTCAGCTGCACGATTGGCTGCATCTGGCGGTTCAGGTACTGAAAGATGAATACTGTTGAATGGATTTTGATAAAGTGCTTTTCGCTGTTTGTCGGATACGACATCAAAAAGGGGAGAAGCTAATGCATCGATGTTTTTAGAGAGTTCAGTATTGTATCGCCAGGGACGTATTGGAAGAATTTCAGCCATTTATTTCTGTTCAAAGTTTCAGGTTCGAAGTTCGGAGTTAATTGTTAATTGTTAATAGGGAGCATGAAATAAAATGTTCTAAGTGTTCCCCTAACACTTGCATTAAAGATTGTCTTTTCTAATAAGTACTCCGTTTTCAACGTACCAGAATTGTGTGGGTTTTTTTGGCCAGGTTTTTAAGTTGAATGCTTCCGTACCAGTACTTGATGCATTGAAAATAAATACCTTCAGAGCTTTATCATTAACATCCCAAACAAGAGGAGTAGAGGCTTCACATTTTTCCGGTGCTTTGCCATTGCTGATTATGAAGTAGGCTTGATTCTTTCCAAATACTTTTGCATTTCCATTCTCGTCAATGCACACAGCAGTTTGTTCATCGACACCAATACCTTTTATTTCAGGAAGTGAAAGATCGTACATCATGCGAGCAAGAAAAGTAACATGCCTTCCCTGGCGCTCACGCTGTGAATAATGTTGATCTGCCACTGTATTTTTTAGGTAGGAGAGATGGATAAAACTTTTGGAAAGACTCACCAATGTATCATAAGGATTAATCAATGCTTCTGGCGATGTTACGGTTCCTTTTCTTGAATCGAAAACGAGTTCGCTTAAAACAGCACAGCCTGCACTTGTACCACCGATGGGTATTTTCTTTTTGGTGATCAGATAATCCAAAGCTGAAGATACTTCTGAATCAGTCCAGAAGTTTACGTAGTTGGCTTGATCCCCACCAGCAATAAATATGGCTTCAGCTTCGCGAATGCGCTTACCTACTTCAATGCTCATTGCTTTTTCGCGTGAGTCAATCATCAGGGTTTCTACGGAGTTTAAATCGCCTAGCTCTTTTATATAGTCATTGTATCCTGTTGTTCCGGATGCGCGGATGATTACAAAGTCTCCTCCTTTGGACCGATCGATCATCCATGCAATGGCTTCATCTACATCGGTACTTCCACCTACAAGCACAATTCCGGACTTCGTGGGAACATTTACATCTTCTTCACTTCCGGTTATGCCAATGCCGAAATATTTTGACTGTGATTCATCCACTTCATTTGGTTTCGCATCTTGTCCATAGGAGAATTGGATAATAATGAGCGATAAAAGGAAAAGAGAAAATCTAATTTTCATGTTGATATCAGTTATTAACTAATGTATCATTCGAAAGAATCAAACTTACCATCAGCATAATCAAGAGCACGCTGGCAGCGATGGTGTGAACAATCTCTTTTTTGGTTTTGGAAATAACGAATGCTACTATAATGTGTAAGGCTGTCAACTGACCAATCTGACTCGCGATCTCTAAATGCTCAATGAAAAGATTATGCAGTATACTTAGCACTATGAGTGCGATGGCGATGATAAAGTATCGTCTGTAGTTCGCGAAGTAAAATTCTTTTGCATCAAACTGCTGATCATTGTTGGAAGGAAAAAGAAGGTGTGCCAACACGTAGAGGACAATCGGATAAAGGAGGATGAAGAGAAACATCGGCAGTGACCATACTTCAATTGCCCGAAGAGTAAAACTGTTCCACCATTCATAAATATGAAGCACAAACACAATACTGATCCAAATTACATAAGGTGCGTAGAGCTTGGTTCGATGAAAGTGCTTGATTCGCTCAGCTACTCCGGTTAAAATGGTTGTAATACCTAAGCCGAGAATGATGGAGATGAGTACAGTTATGAATTCAAAAGGGCTCATTGCTTAATTTAAAATGATTCTAAATTGGATTGATTCAGTATTTCCTACTAATGGTTACTCACCTCTAAGATGCTTTGCTAACGTATCAATTTCCGCATTATTTATTGTTCAACCACGCAAATAAATTTGAAAAAATGCATTCCGATAGTAGATTTGTGCACTTGATTTTAAAACGGATACTAAACCTGTCATGATAAAAAATCGTACTGCTTCCGTCTCTCTGTACATCTCAGTCGTTTTCATATTTCTCTTCTCCAGTTTAACCTCACTCGCACAAACCATATCAGATGATCCTGCTGCTATCAGCGCAGGTGCTTCTCTTTTCAATGCGAATTGTAAAACGTGTCATGCGGTTCACAAAAAAGTTGTGGGCCCTTCACTGGCAGGAGTTTATGATCGCGTACCATCGATTGATTGGATCATCAAATTTGTTCACAATTCTTCCGCGGTGATTGCCAGTGGCGATGCTTATGCAACAAAAGTGTACGAAGACAATGGCAAAACTCAGATGACAGCATTCTCTGGATTGAAGGATGCTGAGATCATGAATATTCTTGCTTATGTAAAAGCGGAGACAGTTAAAGGGCCTGTTGATATTGTAATCAAAGACCCTAAGAAAACTCCTACAGAAGCTGGTACTCCTTCAGCTTATCTAAACATCATCCTCATCGGAATGGTACTCATATTAGTACTACTCCTTATTATACTCGGCTTCCTGGTTTCAGCATTGAAGCGTTTCCTCGATCAGAAAGAATTATCAGAAGAAGATAAAGAAGTTGTTCATTCTCCTATTTCCGTTTCTTCAGTAACAAAAAGTTCAGGGTTCATTTTTATCGTTCTTTTTCTCGTAGGTGCATTGGGCTTCAAAGCCGTTATCAACGGACTCTATTCCATTGGTATTCAGCAAGGTTACGCTCCAAAACAACCTATCGCATTCTCGCATAAAATACATGCTGGTCAATATGAAATTGACTGTAAATATTGCCACGTTGGTGTAATGAAAAATAAGAGCGCAACCATTCCTTCAGTTAACATCTGTATGAACTGCCACAATCAGATCAAATCAGGTACAATCACAGGTGAAGGTGAAATTGCCAAAATCACAGATGCATGGCAGAATAATAAACCAATCGAGTGGGTTCGTATTCACAACCTTCCTGACTTAGCATACTTCAACCATGCCCAACACGTAAATGTTGGTGGCGTAGAATGCCAGACTTGCCATGGTCCTATTCAGGAAATGGATGTTGTTCGTCAACACTCTTTATTAACAATGGGCTGGTGTATCGATTGCCATCGCAAGACCGATGTGAACACAAAGGGCAACGCTTATTACGACAAGTTAATGGAGCTTCATAAAGCAAAGAATGGAAACAAGCCATACAAAGTTGAAGACAATGGTGGTTTGGAATGTGCGAAATGCCATTACTAATTGAAGGCTTTACAACTATTATATAGATAACGATTAACAGTTCAGAGATACAAATGGAAGAGTCTAAAAAGATATACTGGAAAGGCATCGAGCAACTTGCAAACAATACCGAGTTTGTAAAGCATGCAAATTCAGAATTCGCGCAGCCAGGACCAGAAGAAGATTTAGGTCACTCGCGCAGAGATTTCTTGAAGATGATGGGCTTCGGTGTTTCAGCAGCAGCTTTGGCCGCGTGCGAGGCGCCAATCAGAAAAGCAATTCCATATGTTAATAAGCCTGTTGAGATCGATCCAAGCTTACCGAACTACTACGCATCATCCTATGTAAACGGTGGTGACTATTGTAGTATCGTAGTAAAGACTCGCGAAGGTCGTCCCATCAAAATTGATGGTAATGCATTATCAAGTGTTTCAAAAGGTGGAACAAGCGCACAAGTAGAAGCATCTGTTCTTTCACTATACGACAACTCCCGACTTCGTGGTCCTAAACTTACTGATAGAGCCAAGAAAACGAACTGGGAAGAATTAGATAAGGAAGTAAATTCCAAGCTAGCCGAAATAGCAGGTAAAGGCGGACAAATCCGCATCGTTAGCAACACCATTCTCAGCCCAAGTACAAAAGCGGTTATCGAGAAATTCAAAGTAAAATATCCTACAACACAACATATTCAATACGATCAGTCTTCACATTATGGAATGTTGAAGGCGAATGAAGAATCATTTGGCGCAGCTATGATTCCATCGTATGATTTCAGTCAGGCTGACGTTATTGTAAGTGTTGCTGCTGATTTCTTAGGAAGCTGGTTGTCACCGGTTGAGTTTACAAAACAATACGCCATTACCCGTTCAGTTTCAGAAGAGAAGCGTGATATGTCACGTCACTATCAGTTCGAATCGAATTTATCGATCACGGGAGCGAATGCTGACTACAGATCACAAATCAAACCTTCACAAGAAGGTGCTGTATTGATCAGCCTTTACAATGCTATCACAGGATCTTCACTGGCAGGCGCATCTTCGGGTGTTAAGCATATTGAAAAAGCAGCGAAAGATTTGTTAGCAAGCAAAGGAAAGGCCCTTGTAGTTGCGGGTTCAAATGATAAATCAATCCAGGTATTGGTTAACGCAATCAATGCAGCGTTAGGAAGTTATGGTTCGACAATCAATACTACTCCTGTAAACTATCGCCAGGGTAATGATGAGGCAATGGCTTCGTTTGTTTCAGATGTTGATGCAGGTAAAATAGATGCTGTTATTTTCTACAACTGTAATCCGGTTTACGATCATCCAATGGGTGCAAAACTTGGAGCAGGCTTGAAAAAAGTTTCGATTTCTATTGCAACCAGTTACAAGGAAGAAGAAACAGGTGAGTTAGCAAAGAAAAACCATTTCAGTTTAGGCCAGCCTGCGATCACACCGATTTTCAAATCGCGTGCAGCACAAGAAAGTCTTTTGACTTGGGCAGGTGAATCAAACGTAGATTATTTCGAATTTGTAAAGAGCAATTGGAAAACATGGTTCTTCACCGGACTCGATTTCCAAAGCTTCTGGGATAAGTGTTTATACGATGGCGTTTTAGAATTACCGGTAGCAGCATCTTCAGTTTCTTTTGTTGGTGATGTAAATGCGGCAGCGAAGACAATAGCAAGCGCGCCTAAAGGTGGAGAGTTTGAATTGGTTATCTATGAAAGTGGAAATCTTGGAAATGGTTCTCAGGCAAACAATCCTTTATTACAAGAATTACCAGATCCGATTACGAAAGCAGTTTGGGATCATTATGTAACTATTTCTCCATTAGATGCTCAGGTTAAAGATTTTACCGAAAGCGTAACGAAGCAGGTCGTTATAACAGTTCCTGGAAAGGAGCCCGTTAAACTTCCTATCCTTGTTCAACCTGGACAAACTCCTGGAACAATTGGTTTACCATTAGGATATGGTCGTACCAAAGCGGGTAAAGTAGCTGACAATATTGGTCAGAATGCATATCCACTTCTTTCGTTAGTGAATGGATCAATCAGTTACACTGCAACAAGCATAACATTAGCAAGAACTGAAGAAAAATATCAGATCGCTCAGACTCAAACACACAATACCTACATGGGTCGCGAGACCATTGTTCAGGAAACATTGTTGAGCAACTACAAGAATAAGAGCTGGGATAAATCATTCCATCCAAGTGTCACCACCTGGGCTACTACAAATGAAGATCATAAAGTAGGTCCAAATACATTGTCACTTTGGAAAGGACACGAATACAAAAATCACCATTGGGGAATGGCGGTCGACCTGAACACGTGTATCGGTTGTGGCGCTTGCGTAGTAGCATGTAATGTAGAAAATAACGTATCCCTTGTTGGTCGTGACGAAGTAATCAAACGCAGAGAAATGCATTGGTTGCGTATCGACCGTTACTATAGCAGTGATGCTGATGCAGAGAATTGGAACGATGTTCAAGTTGCTTCCAACAATCCTGAGGTTGTATTCCAACCGATGATGTGTCAGCATTGTAATAACGCACCTTGCGAAACAGTTTGTCCTGTGGCAGCAACAACACACAGCACAGAAGGTCTTAACCAAATGACCTATAACCGTTGTATTGGAACTCGCTATTGTGCTAATAACTGTCCTTATAAAGTAAGAAGATTTAACTGGTTTAAATATCACGATAACTCTCAGTTTGAAGATGTAAACCCATCGATGAATACGGACTTAGGTAAAATGGTATTAAATCCGGATGTTACCGTTCGTTCACGTGGTGTAATGGAGAAATGTTCTTTCTGCGTACAACGCATTCAAGCAGGTAAATTATCTGCGAAGAAGGAAAGAAGACCATTGGTTGATGGTGAAGTAACAACAGCTTGTCAGGCATCTTGCTCAACAGGTGCGATTGTTTTCGGAGATGTAAACAATCCGGAAAGTAAAATCTCGAAGTTGTTAAAGATCAGACCAGCTGATCCAAGTCAACCACATCGCATTGACAAGATTACTGGTAACCCGAGAGCGTATCAAATGCTTGAGGAAATTGGCGTGAAGCCAAACATCTGGTACTTGACTAAAGTGAGAAATAAAGATGAAGCGAAAGCTTAATCAACGCATACAAGTAGATAACGAATAGAAATTTAAACGGATAACAATAACGCTCAATGCAGGTAACGTCAGCAGTTCGTGATCCCCTGGTAACCGGTGGCAAAACAGTAAAAGATGTTTCGCACGACATCAGCCGTCAGGTAGAAGGTAGTCCTACAAAACTTTGGTGGATGGCCATGGCCGTATCCGTTGCCGTAATGGCTTACGGTTTTTATGCCCTTTGTTTCTTATTATGGAATGGTGTTGGAGTCTGGGGACTTAACAAAACAGTAGGTTGGGCGTGGGATATCACAAACTTCGTTTGGTGGGTTGGTATTGGTCACGCAGGTACGTTGATCTCTGCGATCCTTTTATTATTCCGTCAGAAATGGAGAATGTCGATCAACCGTGCGGCAGAAGCGATGACAATCTTTGCCGTCATATGCGCGGCTACTTTCCCATTCGCTCACATGGGACGTTTATGGTTAGGTTTCTATTGGGTATTCCCACTTCCAAATACATGGGGTTCACTTTGGGCTAACTTCAACTCCCCATTGTTGTGGGACGTATTCGCAATCTCAACATACTTTAGCGTATCATTAATATTCTGGTACCTTGGTTTGATTCCTGACTTCGCTGTTATTCGTGACAGAGCAGTTGTTCAGGGAAATAAAGTCAGAGCCAGTGTTTATAACGCATTAAGCTTCGGCTGGCAAGGTGGCGCTAAAACATGGAGCCGTTATGAATCGGTGGCCTTGATCTTAGCAGGTCTCTCTACACCACTTGTACTTTCAGTTCACACCATTGTATCCATGGACTTTGCTACTTCAATCGTTCCAGGATGGCATACCACGATCTTCCCCCCATACTTCGTTGCCGGTGCAATCTTCTCTGGCTTCGCGATGGTATTAACACTCTTGCTTGTAACACGCGTTGTGTTTAAGCTGGAAGATTACATTACGATATATCACATCGAGTTGATGAACATCATCATCATCGTAACGGGTTCAATTGTGGGTATCGCTTACATCACTGAATTATTTATCTCCTGGTATTCAGGTGTTGAATATGAAGGGTATGCTTTTTATAACCGTGTTCAAGGTCCATATGCCTGGGCATACTGGTCGATGATGACGTGTAACGTAATTTCTCCTCAGCTTTTCTGGATCAAGAAAATCCGTACCAGCATCGCAGCAACCTTTGTACTCTCTATCATTGTGAACATTGGTATGTGGTTCGAACGATTTGTAATCATCGTTACCTCTATTCACCGTGACTACGTTCCATCAAGTTGGACGATGTTTCACCCGACCATGTACGATATTGGTGAATACCTTTTCACCTTTGGATTCTTCTTCACTGCCTTCTTACTTTTTGCTAAATTTTTCCCTGTGATCAACATGGCAGAAGTAAAGAGTATTATTAAAGGTGGAGGAGAGAAAACAGAAAATAAAGAGCATCACTAAGTAGTGTTAAAATATTCTAAAGTTTAGAAAATGGATGCAGACAAGAATTTTTTAGTAGGCATATTTGATGATGAAGATGCTGTGTTGAGCGGAATAAAAAACGTTCGTGATTCAGGCATTAAAATTCACGAAGTGTATTCACCGTTTCCGGTTCACGGAATTGATGATGCATTAGGGATTAAGAAATCTCGTCTTCCAATCGCTGCCTTTTTGTTTGGTATGACGGGTACAACATGTGCTTTGACCATGCAAATATGGATGCTAGGTTATGACTGGCCGATGATTATTGGTGGTAAAAATTTCGCATCATTACCCCCGTTCATTCCGGTTACGTTTGAGATGACGGTATTGTTTGCAGCTTTTGGAATGGTCGGAACATTTATGATAGCAAGTGGTCTGAAGCCTTACGCATGGCCACGTCAATTTGATTTACGAAGTACAGAAGATAAGCACGTAATGGCAGTTGATCTTGCGATTAATCATGGTAAGAGCAAAGAAGAGATAAGCCGCATCCTGAAAAGTGCAGGGGCTTCAGAAGTGAATGAAAAGAATTTTGAATAATCAGCGACTGATAACTATGCGTTCAATATTAAATGTATTTGGAGGATTGACTATCGCGGTAGCACTTGCATCGTGCAGTGCCAGCGGCAACAATCAAGGTAAGGAATATGCTCCTAACATGTACCACTCCGTTGCGTACGAACCTTATTCTCAAATCGATGATAAGGAAGCCGGACGTTGGTTAACCTCAATAGAATATAAGGATGGACATGCTGAGTTTTATAACTCAAACAATCTTAATCCATATCAAATGAACATGCGCGAGCCGGCTCCGAATACGGTGAGCCGTAATAAGAATGGCTACCTGCCTTACCGATTAGGTAAAGATAGTTTGGCGTATGCAGCACGTACTTTAAAGAACCCATTAGACTCCACAGCAGAAGTTATTGCAGGTGGTAAAGCACTTTATGAAATGTATTGTGATCATTGCCATGGAGCAAAGGGTGCAGGTGATGGAAAGGTAGCAGCCGGTGTTAAGATTGATGATGTTCAAAAAGGAAATTACAACGGTGTTCCTGATTATAATTCTGGAGTCCTGAAAAACATTACAGAAGGACATATTTTCCACGTAATTACACATGGTAAAGGTTTAATGTGGGCACATGGTTCACAGATCAGTCCGGAAGATCGCTGGAAGATTGCGAAGTATGTAAAGACTTTGCAGAAGTAGAATAACGTAAAACGAATAACGTACAACCGACAAACGGATAACGATAATGGCGCATCATCAAATAGAAGTGGCAGAAGAACATTATGTATTTAAACCTGAAACCAGGAAGAAGCTAATCATCTTGCTCATTGTTGGAGTAGCGGTGTTTGCACTTGGTTTGTTTTTGGCCATGCGTTCAGGTGGGCATGAAGAAGCGACACATGGTGATGGTCATGCCTCATCTGTTGTTGCTAAGGAATTAGTAGCAAGTACACAACATGAAGCTGCTACTGCAGAGCCACATGGAGCTGAACATCATGAAACCGTTTCTTGGTTGAAGAGAGTTTATACAACACTGTGGATGAACAACGTGTTTTTCACAGGACTTGGAATTATTGGTTTATTTTTCGTTGCGATTCAATATGCAGCACAAGCAGGTTGGTCAGTAGGAGTGAAGCGCGTAGGTATGGCCATGGGATCATGGATTCCAGTGGCCGGTGTTTTAATGTTAGGTCTTTACTTCTTAACCCATCACGATATTTTTCATTGGACACACAGTTCTTTGTATGCAAAGGGTGATGACTTTGATCCGATTATAAACAAGAAAGCCCCGTTCTTCTTCTGGCCTTTGGCAGGTGGAACATTCCCTATTTTCTTCTTAGGTCGTATGATACTGTTCTTCTCGGTTTGGTATTGGTTCTTAACCATGATCCGCAAAAACATGAGAGCAGAAGACTTAGAGAATTCAACAAAGTTCTGGCACAAGAAACAAGTTCTCTCAACTGTATTCCTTATTTTCTTTGGAGTAAGTTCTTCAGTAGCAGCTTGGGATTGGGTAATGAGTATTGACACACACTGGTTCAGTACAATGTTCGGTTGGTATGTATTTGCCAGCTGGTGGGTAACAGGTCTTGCTACAATTACATTGATTGTTGTGAACTTGAAGAGCGCAGGATATTTAAAGATTGTAAACGCAAACCACATCCACGATTTAGGAAAGTTTGTATTTGCGTTCTCTATTTTCTGGACCTACATCTGGTTCAGTCAGTTCTTATTGATTTATTATGCAAACATTCCGGAAGAGACTGTTTACTTCTTAGAGCGTATGAAGAACAGTCCGTATAGCTGGATATTCTTCTTGAATTTAATTCTAAACTTTGTGCTTCCATTCTTGTTGTTAATGACACGAGATGCGAAGCGTCAAATGTCAATGTTGAAAGTTGTTTGTCCGATTATTATTGTCGGACACTGGTTCGATTTCTTTAACATGGTTACGCCTGGTGTTATGAAGTTCGAAGGAGGGGTAGGATTTATGGAAATTGGTATGGCCATGATCTTTGCGGCCGTTTATTTATTCGTTGTACTTACGAGTTTAACGAAGTTGCCATTGTTCGGCAAGAATGATCCAATGTTAGAAGAAAGTCTTCATCACCACATTTAATTATAGAAACTGATATGATGAGTTTGATTGTAGTTCTTGGTGTTGTACTTGTCCTGGCGATCTTATACATGATCTTCCGGGTGAGCAACCTGGTAAACATAGCGAAGGGGGAGAAGGATAAGAAAGTAGATTCATGGAATTCGATTAACGCTGCACTTTTCATCGTCTTCATGGTGGCAAGTTTCATTGCTTTCTTTTGGTATTCATTTGCTTTTTATGACGACTATACATTGCCAGTTGCGTCTGAGCATGGTGTAGTAACTGATAAGTTATTCTGGATTACCATGGGTGTTACTGTTGTGGCGTTTACCATCATCAGTATCATCATGTTCGTGTTTATCTATCAGTATCAACACAGAGATGGTCAGAAAGCAAAATACTTCCCGGATAACCATTACCTCGAATTAGCATGGACGATTATTCCCGCTATTGTTTTGGCGGTTCTTATCTTCACAGGTCTTCGTGCATGGAATGACATCACAGCACCTGCAGGCAAGGAGGCTGAAGTAATTGAAATCATTGGTCAGCAATTCGCATGGACCGTTCGCTATCCAGGCGTGAAAGACAATGAACTTGGTAAGAACAATTACAAGTTGATCGATGCTATAAACGAATTTGGTCTTGACTTAACAGATAAAAATTCTTTCGATGATTTTAAATCACTGGAGTTGCACATCCCGAAAGGAGATGAAGAACATCCAATTGAAATTCTTTTAAAGATCAGAGCAAAAGATGTTTTGCACAGTGTGTTTCTTCCGCACTTCCGTTTGAAAATGGATGCGGTACCCG